>CAJBBQ010000058.1 GCA_903951385.1 uncultured Pseudomonadota bacterium | reverse complement strand
CCTTGATAGGCGCCGGCGCAGCCAGTGGCGGCAGCATGGACGCCAGCAATTTATTGAAACCGGCCTTATCCAATGGCACTTTAAAATGCATAGGCGCCACCACATACCAAGAGTACCGTGGCGTGTTTGAGAAAGACCACGCGCTCACCCGTCGCTTCCAAAAAATTGACGTGATGGAGCCCAGCGTGGCTGAAACCATAGAAATTTTAAAAGGCCTTAAATCCCGCTTTGAGGCGCACCATAAAGTTAAGTACGCCAGCAGCGCCTTGACCACGGCAGCGGAATTGTCCGCTAAATACATCAACGACCGCCACCTGCCGGACAAAGCCATAGACGTGATTGATGAGGCCGGTGCGGCGCAGCGCGTGTTGCCAAAATCCAAACAAAAGAAAGTCATAGGCAACAAAGAGATAGAAGACATCATTGCCAAAATTGCACGCATTCCGCCCAAAAACATTTCCAGCGATGACCGCAGCGCACTCAAGACCTTAGAACGCGACCTAAAAGCCGTGGTGTTTGGTCAAGATAAAGCCATAGAGGTAATAAGTTCAGCGGTCAAAATGGCGCGCAGCGGCTTAGGTCAAACCAATAAACCCATAGGGAATTTCTTGTTCAGCGGCCCTACCGGTGTCGGTAAAACCGAAGTGGCCAAGCAATTGGCCTACATCATGGGCATAGAATTGATACGCTTTGACATGAGTGAATACATGGAGCGCCATGCCGTTTCACGTTTAATAGGCGCGCCGCCAGGTTACGTGGGTTTTGAGCAAGGCGGCCTCATGACCGAAGCGGTCAACAAACACCCCTACTGCGTGATATTGCTAGACGAAATTGAGAAAGCCCATCCGGATATTTTTAATGTGCTATTACAGGTGATGGACCACGGCACCTTGACCGACAACAACGGTCGCAAAGCCGACTTCAGAAATGCCACCATCATCATGACCACCAACGCCGGTGCGGAGAACCTATCCAAAACCAATATGGGCTTCACCAGCGCCAAGCAAGCAGGCGATGAGCAGGCCGACATCAAGCGTTTATTCTCGCCTGAATTCCGCAACCGCTTGGATGCCACGGTGTCCTTTGCGCCTTTGTCGCAAGACATCATTATTCGCGTGGTGGATAAATTCTTGATTCAACTGGAAGACCAATTGCACGACAAAAAAGTCGAGGCCACTTTTAGCGATGCGCTAAAAGCCTACTTGGGTAAAAAAGGCTTTGACCCCTTAATGGGCGCAAGGCCTATGGCCCGATTAATCCAAGACACCATACGCAAGGCCTTGGCCGATGAGTTGCTGTTTGGTCAATTGGCTAACGGTGGCGCAGTGCACGTTGACATAGACGAGCAAGAGCAAGTGCGCCTGGTGTTTAGCCACGACCAAGCAGGCGCGCCTGCTTCCATGGCCACAGCGACTTAAGCCCTCGCCATCACGCCTAGAAACAAGCTTGATTCAAGCCTAGCTTGCAACCATGCTTGCAGTTTTGGATACGTTGCCTGGGCAAACCAATTGGCGTCCACTGCGGCAAACTGCCTAATAAACGGGAAAATAGCCACGTCGGTTAGACTCAAGTGCGCGCCACTTAAAAAAGGCTGATCTTGCAGCGCTTGTTCTAATTTACGCAAAAAGACGTCGGCTTGTCTGCGATAGCTTGCTGCCGATTGCTCAGGAAAGCGGCTGGCGTATTTGTACTTATCCAAAGCCTGCTTAAACGCCCCGTCGTTTTCGCTGATTAGCGCCTGACTTTTATCGCGATCAATGCCTAACCACTGGGCTGGGTCATGCTGCTGCAAGGCCCAATGCATGATGTCCAAGCTTTGATCCAACACCCTACCATCAGGCAAGACCAGCACCGGCACCGTGCCTTTAGGCGAAACAGCCAACAAGCCCGGCGGTTTATCTTTGAGGGAAATGTCCTGCACTTGGTAGGCGATGCCAGCATAACGTAAGGCCATGCGCGCACGCATGGCATAAGGGCAGCGTCGGTAGGAATAAAGCAACGCTAAGGCAGCCATGCTAGTAGAAGCTTAAGCCAGTTTGCGGCAGACGTCATGCACCAAGCCTGGCCCTTGGTAAATTAAGCCGCTGTATAGCTGCACCAAATCGGCACCGGCGGCCATTTTGGCTAATGCATCGTCGCCAGATAATATGCCGCCCACGCCTATGATGGGCAAACTACCTTGCAGGCGTTGCGCCAGTTCGCGTATAACCCAGGTGGACTTTTCCCTGACCGGTGCGCCGGATAAACCGCCAGCCTGATCGGCATGCTTGAGGCCTTGCACCGCATCACGCGACAAGGTGGTGTTGCTGGCAATCACGCCGTCCATTTTGTGCGCCATCAATAAATCGGCAATTTCATGTATTTGCTCCAGGCTTAAATCCGGTGCGATTTTCAACACAACGGGCACGTATTTACCGTGCCTATCCGCCAGCTTAGCTTGTGCTTGCTTGAGGCTTTGCAGCAAAGAAGATAAAGCTTCTTTTTCTTGCAGGGCGCGCAAATTCTTAGTGTTGGGCGATGAAATATTGACCGTCACGTAACTGGCGTGCGGGTAAACTTTTCTCAGGCAAATTAAATAATCGTCCACCGCATTTTCCATAGGCGTGGCAAAGTTTTTCCCTATGTTAATGCCCAGCACACCACGGAACTTGGCCGCCTCAACGTTGCGCAGCAATTGATCCACGCCCAGATTATTAAAGCCAAAGCGGTTGACTATACCTTGTGCTTCCGGCAAACGGAACAAGCGTGGTTTGGGGTTACCAGGCTGAGGCAAAGGCGTGACCGTGCCCACTTCAATGAAGCCAAAACCCAATGCCACCATGCCATCGATGACGCGGGCATTTTTGTCCAAGCCTGCTGCCAGGCCTACCGGATTAGGAAAGTCTATGCCCATTACCCGGCGCGGTTGGCAAGCCGGTGCGGCAGGATACAGCTTAAGCAAGGCCAAGCGCTCGGCTAGGCGCAAGCTGGCTAAGCTTAGGTCGTGGGCTAATTCAGCATCAAGCTGAAACAATAAGGGTCTAAGCAGTGAGTATGGAGTCATGCTGCAATTTTACTTTATTCTGCCGGCAATGTAAGCAAGCCGCTAACAGCCAAATGGCCACGCTTTATTATTTAGCTTAGCGCAACATAAACGGCAAATACGATTAAAATATCGCCATGAATCAGCCATTAGCATTATTAAACCAACTGACGCCCAGTGAATTTCTAGACCAGTATTGGCAAAAAAAACCCTTGCTGATTAAGGCTGCCATCCCCGACTTTGAGGGCCTGCTCAGTCCGGAAGAGCTGGCCGGATTGGCTTGCGAGGAGGACGTGCAATCGCGCATCGTCGAGTACAAAAAAGGGGTTTGGCACGCGCAGCACGGGCCCTTCACTGAAGACGATTTCGCGGCCTTGCCCGACGCGCCAACAGCTGAACACAATTGGACCTTGCTGGTGCAAAGCGTCAACCATTTTTCACCGGAAGCCAGTGCGCTATTGCAGCAATTTTCCTTTATCCCGCACGCCAGACTCGATGACCTTATGGTCAGCTATGCCCCGCATGGCGGCGGCGTTGGCCCGCACTTTGACAGTTACGACGTATTCTTATTGCAAGGCCAGGGCAAGCGCTTATGGCGCATCAGCGAACAAAGCGATTTAAGCTTGGTGGAGGGAGCGCCACTGCGTATATTAAAAAATTTCGACACCAAGCAAGAGTGGTTATTGGAAGCCGGCGACATGCTCTACTTGCCACCGCATTTAGCCCACTGGGGCATCGCTGTGTCCGATGGCGGGCAGGATTGCATGACCTATTCGATCGGCTTTCGCGCGCCCAAAAACCAAGAATTGGCCAGTGAATTTTTCGGCTTTATGCAGGATAAAATCAACCAAGAGTCTATTCCACTGTCAGGTTTATACCAAGATGCCAACCTAAGCTTGCAAGCACACCCAGCTGAAATTAGCGCCGACATGGTGGCTACAGTCAGCGCGCAATTGCAAAGCATACAATGGTCAAGCAGCACGGTGGCGGAGTTTCTGGGGTGCTATTTATCCGAACCTAAAAGCCACGTGGTATTCGATACCAATAAAAAAATAAGCCAAACGGCTTTCCTTAAACAGGCGGCCAGTCGTGGACTATGCTTGGATTTGAAAAGCCTGATGCTATTTGAAGGTCAGCGCTTTTACCTTAACGGCGAAATGACTTTTTGTGCCAGTGAAGCGGCAGCCACCTTAAAAAAATTGGCTGATTACCGTCAACTGCAGGCGGATGACTTAGCAGTCAGCTTAAAACAAGAGGACTTGAGCGCGCTATTTTATGCCTGGTATTTAGCCGGCTACCTGCATTTTGCAGATTAATTCGGCTGACTAATCAACAAATAGTGGCACGGCTTATGCTTAATAAAATCAGCAAAAAGCCTGCACAAATTGTAAAAAAACTGTAAAAAATTAAACTTTTTGCAAATATCCACGTTTATCTGCGGAAAATTACTGGTTTTTTTTATAATAGCTGGTAAAATTTGCCTCACTCGGTACTGCTTATTAGATAAAACTTTTCAGCGTCTATCGAAAAAGCTTTTTTAACCCGTTGTAAACCTTAAGGAAATAAAATGACACGTTCTATTCTACTTGCTGCATTATTAGCTCTTGCTGTTACTGCTTGTGGCGAAAAAGCTGCTGAAGCTCCTGTTGAAGCTCCTGCTGCTGTTGAAGCTCCTGCTGCTGACGCTGCTGCTCCTGCTGAAGCTGCTAAGTAATTAGCCTTTTGCACGCAATAAAAAAGCCGACTTTTGTCGGCTTTTTTTATTTCCATCGCACCCTGTTAGCGTATTTCACGCCAATCCAATCCCAGCGCCTGATCGGCTACCGCCACCCAATCTGTTTGACAATTTAACACCCCTGCCAAAGCTTGTTTGGCTAGATCCGGGGTATTGTTCTTTGCACTTAAATGCGCCGCGACTATGTGTTGCAATTGGCTGTTATCTAATTTCGCTAATATATTCGCCGAGGCCACATTCTCCAAATGCCCTAAATCCCCACCCACGCGCTCTTTAAGCGATCGACTGTAAGGGCCGACTTTCAGCATGGCAGCATCGTGATTGCATTCTAAAACTAAGGCATGGCAGGCACTTAAGATTTGTTCTATGTGTGGCGTACTTCTGCCCACATCGGTGAGTACCCCTAAGCGCTTATCGCCATCAGAAAACACGCATTGTATGGGTTCACGCGCATCGTGTGGCACAGGATAAGGTTGGACTTCTATGCCCTGGACGGCAAATGCCCGGTGGCTATCCACCACATGCAAATCCAGCTTGTGCTGATTGGGCATGTAGCGGTCCACCATTTTCAGGGTGCCGTAACTTAACCAAACGGGGATGTTGAATTTGGCGGCCAACTTAAAGGCGCCGCCGGCGTGATCATCGTGCTCATGGGTGATGACGATGCCGTTAATATGACTGGGTTCTAACTGCAGCCTGGCCAACCTGGCCAACGTTTCCTTTATACTAAAACCGCAATCCAACATTAGGCAGGTGCTGCCGGCCTGCACCACTAAAGCATTGCCAGCACTGCCACTGCCTAATGAGGCAAAGCGCATAGGAAATAGTAATCTTGCAGGCTTATTTCAATTGCTCGTACATCAAGGCCACAATGCGATTGGCCGTGGTTGTGGCAACGCGTGCACCGTCTTTATCCACTACCGTCACCACGCTGTTATCCTTGTCGCCGTCCGCCACTTTAATGCGGTATTGTTTTTCTGGATTCACTTTTGCTTTGTCGTCCGTGCCCCAAAATTTCAATTTTTCTATCATGCTTTTATCGTCTTTAGGTGCAGCAGCCGTGCCTTCTTTTTTGTCGTCGTTGCCCCAGAATTTCAAGGTATCCAACAAACCTTTCTTTTTCTTAGGCGCATCGTCTATATCCACATCGGCATAGCGAACAAAGAATAAGCCACTAGAACGGTCTTTATCTTCAATCACAAAACCCACGCGATCTAAGGCCAAGCCCACACGGCGCCATGCACGATCAAAGGTGTCGTTTAGGATTAAACTGGCGCTGCCATCGGCCTCTTTTCTAACATCAGCGCGTTTTACAGTCACGCCTTGCGCCATGATGGTTTTGGATTTTTGCTCTTCCACACCCAATTTGACCATGAGTCGACGTAGCAATTCGGCATCGTATTCGGCTTCCCTAGCGTCTTCGGCTATCGGTGTTTTACTATCCAATTTGTAGCCGGTGTCAATTTCACCTAACTGCGTTTTAATGCGGTTTTTACCGTCATCGGGTGCGCTAGAAACCGAGCGATGCGTCATGTAGATCTCAGTGGTGTTAGGCTCTTCGCCTCTATCCAATCGCGTGCGAAATTTTTTCTTATCAGCGTAACCGGATAATTTATCCAACATCTTGTCAAAACGGTCGCCTAGACCGGCTTTTTCATCTTTTTTGATGGAGTCGGCATCCAACCACTCGGTTTCCATCACACCCAATTGGGCATTTTCTGAGCGCACGGCAAAACCTTGGTCTGCCCAAAATTCCAATACCACCGGCCAGACTTTTTCAGCTGGCGCATTCACCACTAACCAACGTTGCGCGCCTGCCCTTTCCAAGCGCACACCATCGGGTGTGGCCAAGACTTTTTCCACGGCCACTTCTTGGCCTTCTTGTGCTTGGCTGTAACTGGAGTAATTGGTGCTACCAGGAATACTGTATGCATCGCTGACTGGACTGGCGGTTAAATCCGGCGGCACTTCCAATGGACGCGAACGCGCCGCGCCTTTGTAATCCGAGCTGTTATTGATGAACGGAATGGAATCGCACGCCGCCAAACTGGCAAGCATCAATAGGTAAAGAGCGCTGTGTTTGATATTCATTTGTTTCGTTAACCTCAAAATTAAATCGTTTGAACCCGTTCTAGATTGGCTTACAACAGTTGCGCCGGCTTGCAGGCGGCGCGCAATACGTCGTGGTATGCGGCAGACAAAGGCACCATGGGTAAGCGTATGCCAGCTTTAATTAAACCCATTTCTTGCAAGACCCATTTCACTGGAATGGGGTTGGCTTCCACGAACAGTTTTTGGTGTAAACCGAACAGTTTGGCATTAATGCCTCGGGCTTTGACTGCGTCGCCGGCCATGGCCGCTACGCACATATCGTGCATCAATTTTGGTGCCACATTGGCTGTCACGGATATCACGCCTTTGCCACCTAATAACATCAAGCTCATGGCCGTGGCATCGTCACCACTTAATACCGCAAAGTCTTGCGGCGCGCGCAATAACAAATCGGTGCCGCGCTCTATACCGCCGGTGGCATCTTTGATGCCTATGATATTCGGATGTTGGGCCAAGCGTAAGACCGTGTCGTTGCTGATGTCGCAACCGGTACGACCAGGCACGTTGTACAAAATTTGTGGGATAGCAACCGCATCGGCAATTGCATTGAAGTGCTGATACAAGCCTTCCTGGGTGGGTTTGTTGTAATAAGGCGCCACCAACAAACAAGCGTCCACGCCCAACTCTTTGGCTTTTTGCGTGAGCGCTATGGCTTCTTTGGTTGAATTAGCCCCGGTGCCGGCAATCACAGGCACACGGCCGCGCACTTGCTCAACCGCGGTTTTGATTAGCAAGCAATGCTCGTCAAAATCCACCGTAGGCGACTCGCCCGTGGTGCCGACGATGACTATGCCATCGCTGCCCTGCGCTATATGGAATTCGATTAATGCGTTTAAAGAGGGGATGTCTAAACGGCCGTCTTCAAACATCGGCGTGACGATGGCCACCAAGCTACCCTGAGCGACTGCACTTGCTTGCAACATACGCTAACCTAAACTAGTCAGAATGTTATATTTTAACTTAAAAGCCTGCTGAAAATACAATTTATGCGCGCATAAGTTGCAAGCCTTACAGCCTTAACCCTAAGCGCAATGTGCGTTTATTCAATACGCTTATATGGGTATAATAAAGCATGCTTTGGCCTACCCCTACTTAAGGGTATATTGCAGTCCTTTTTGCTTAAGCCTAGCTTGACCAAACAGCCCATTAAACTGAGCTAATTAAGCTACGCACAAACACAGTATAATTAAGCCACACACTCAAACACTGACTATGACCACAGACTTCCATCATTACCTCATGATCCTGATTGGCACCGTGCTGGTTAACAACATCGTGCTGGTTAAAATATTGGGCCTATGCCCTTTTATGGGCGTGTCTAAAAAACTCGAAGCGTCGATAGGCATGGCTGGCGCCACTGCCTTTGTGCTCAGCATAGGCTCCATGACCAGTTGGGGCATCAATCACTACTTGCTGGAAGCCAATAACCTGCAATACCTGCGCACCCTGTCCTTTATTGTCGTCATTGCCGGCGTCGTGCAACTGACCGAGATGGTCATGGAAAAAAACTTCCCTCCACTCTACCAAGGCTTAGGCATCTTCCTGCCTCTAATCACCACCAACTGCGCGGTGCTAGGCATACCCCTATTGAATGCCCAGGCCAGCCACAGTTTTATTGAGTCCTTATTTTTTGGTCTAGGCGGGGCACTTGGCTTTTCACTGGTATTGATACTGTTTGCCTCCATGCGTGAACGCCTAGAAGCGGCCGATGTCCCAATGGCGCTCAAAGGATCGGCCATCGCCATGATCACGGCAGCCTTAATGAGCTTGGCTTTCATGGGCTTTGCCGGCCTAGACAAATACTAGACAAATACTAAACAAATACGAGATAAATACCCGCTAAATACGCATGCTAACTGCTCTATACATTATGCTTGGCCTAGCCCTAACACTGGGGGTGTTATTGGGCATATCCGCCTTGATGTTTAAAGTCGAGGGCGACCCATTGGTGGCGCGCATCGATGCCATCTTGCCGCAAACGCAATGCGGCCAATGCGGCTACCCTGGCTGCAAACCCTATGCCACGGCGATTGCCGCCGGTGAAGCCGACATCAACCAATGCCCACCGGGCGGCGATGCCGGGGCACGCGCACTGGCCGATTTAATGGGCGTGGAATACAAGCCGCTGAATGCCGAACACGGTGTACCCAAACCCAAATCCGTGGCCTTCATCGATGAAGCCACTTGCATAGGCTGCACACTGTGCATACAAGCTTGCCCGGTTGATGCCATATTGGGCGCGGCCAAGCACATGCACACCATCATTGCTTCCGAATGCACCGGCTGTGAACTGTGCCTTGCGCCCTGCCCAGTCGATTGCATCAGCATGCAAGCGATAGCCGAACAACCGGATAATTGGAAGTGGAAATACCCCATTATTCCCATTGCCCCTGTGCACGCCCAGACTACATGAACGCCATACTCAATTTAGCCAGCCGCTTATTGCCAGGCTTAGGCCGCCATGACGATGTCTACGCCTTTAACGGTGGCGTGCACCCGCTTGAGCATAAAGCCGAATCCAACACACGGCCGATTGCCAAGCTGGGCACACCGAAAACATTGGTGCTGCCCCTGCGACAACACGTCGGGCATTTACCCAAAGTATTGGTCAAAGTCGGTGACCGCGTGCTTAAAGGCCAATTATTGGCGGAAGCCGAAGGCACCGTTTCAGCGGCCATCCACGCGCCCACTTCCGGTACCGTGACCGCTATAGACGAGCAAGTCATACCGCATCCATCTGGCCTGCCAGATACCTGCATCACCTTAAGCTGCGATGGCTTGGATGAATGGACCTCCTTACAGCCCATCAACTGGCGACTAAGCGATAAAAAAACCTTGGTCGACAGCTTAAGGCTATCGGGCATAGTCGGCTTAGGTGGCGCCACGTTTCCTAGCCACATTAAATTGCGCAGCAACAGCCAATCGCCCATACACACGCTGATTATCAATGCTGCCGAGTGCGAACCTTACATCACCTGCGACGACATGATGATGCGCGAGCGTGCCGATGAGATTGTTGCTGGCATAGAAATCGTCAAGTATTTATTGGGTGCCGAAACCTGCCTAATAGGCATAGAGGATAACAAAGCGGCAGCGGCCGAGGCCATGAAAGCGGCCTGCCAACAGGGCCAAGCTCTGGTCAAAGTGGTGCCCACGCTCTACCCGAGCGGCGATGCCCGTCGACTCATACACTTGTTGCTAGACCTGGAAATTCCCAGTGACAAACGCTCAACCGATTTGGGCGTGCAGGTATTCAATGTGGCGACGGTGTTGGCCATACACCGCTACTTTGCCTTTGGCGAGCCATCTATTAGTCGCATCGTCACCGTTACCGGCAACGTCGCTAGCCCGCAAAACTTTGAGGTGCTGTTTGGCACGCCATTGACCGATTTAATCGCCGCAGCCGGTGGCGCGCAGGACGACACCAGCCATTTCATCATGGGGGGGCCCATGATGGGCTTCGATTTACCCAGCAGCCAAGTGCCCATTACCAAGGCCGCCAATTGCATTATTGCCGCCAAACCGGATTTATTTCCTGCGCCGCCACCGGCCATGCCATGCATACGCTGCACACGCTGTGCCGACGCCTGCCCGGTCAATTTGCAACCACAGGAACTGTATTGGTTTGCTAAATCAGACAACTTCGAAAAAGCCCGTGATTACAAATTATTCGATTGCATAGAATGCGGTTGCTGCAGCTACGTCTGCCCCAGCACCATTCCGCTGGTGCAGTATTACCGCTACGCCAAAAGCGAAATCATTGCCGCAGATAAAGCCAAAGAAGCGGCCGACTTGGCACGCGAACGCAATGATTTTAGATTGGCACGCATAGAGCGCGAAAAACTAGAGCGGGCGCAAAAGCATGCCGAACGGGCGGCGGCCAACAAAAATGAAGCGTCTGCTAAAGCCGATGCGGACGAGGCGACCCCTTCAGCAACGCCAAGTGACAGCCCCGTCTCAGACAAACAAGCCGCTATTGCCGCGGCCATTGCCCGTGCTAAAGCGCAAAAATTAGCCAGCGGCCCAGCACCAGACCAGCCGCCTGCCAGCAAGGCAGACGCGCAAGCCACGCCAGCGGATAAACAAGCCTTGATTGCGGCGGCCATAGAGCGTGCCAAAGCCGCTAAACTGGCGGCGGCACAAGCCGGGCTAGCGCCAAAAAACACGGAAAATGTCAGCCCCAGCGTGCAAGCGGAAATCAAAGAGACCGATGCCATTCGCGAAAAAGCCCGCAAGCTCACTGAGTCCGACACAAGCGAGCCGGATAAAGGATAAAAATGAACCGTTCACCCTACATCAGCAATGCGCCCACCGTCAGCACCATTATGTTTAAGGTTTTGCTGGCCTTGGTGCCAGGCATCGCGGCTTACACTTACGTTTATGGCGCAGGCATTGTGGTGTCACTGGTATTGGCCACCAGCACCGCCTTGATTACCGAAGCGGCCTTGCTAAAACTGCGCCAGCGCCCCATCCAACCTTATTTAATGGACCTCAGCGCCGTCGTCACGGCCTGGTTGCTGGCGCTGTCCCTGCCTGCCCTAGCGCCTTGGTGGCTGGTGGTAGTCGGCACATTTTTTGCCATTGTTATTGCCAAACAACTTTACGGCGGCTTAGGCTACAACCCCTTTAACCCGGCCATGGTCGGCTACGCCGTCTTGCTGATTTCCTTTCCACTGATCATGACCAAATGGCCAGCGCCGCTAGCACTGGCCGATCAACCCTTAAGCTGGTCTGAGCAAGTTAGCTTTATCTTCCAGCAAAACCTGCCGGCCTCCATGACGGTGGATGCGATCAGCTCAGCCACCCCACTGGATTACTTAAAAACCCAACTGATGCTGAACAAAGACGTGGCGAGCATTAGCCAAGCACCTATCTTTGGTTATTTTGGTGGGCAAGGTCAAGAATGGGTGACGGCCGCCTATTTATTGGGTGGGCTGTATTTATTGCAACAGCGCATAATCAGCTGGCATTTGCCCACGGCCTTTTTAGTGGCTTTAAGTGGCATAGCTGGCGCCTTCTACTTGATGGACCCTAGCCACTATGCCAATCCGGTATTCCACATCGTCAGCGGCGCTTCTTTGTTGTGTGCTTTTTTCATCATCACTGACCCAGTCAGCGGCCCCACCACGCCCAAAGGCAAATTGGTTTTTGCCGCCGGCGTGGGCGTCTTGACCTATTTAATTCGCGTCTATGGCGGCTACCCAGATGGCGTGGCTTTTTCTGTGCTGATCATGAATATGTGTGTGCCACTGATCGATGCACTCACCCAACCCCGCGTGTTTGGCCACGAGAAATAATACGATGCGTCTACCTGAAATAAAAAGCGCCTTATTTAGAAATGCCCTTAGAACGGCAGCCATCATGCTGGCCTTTGCCTTTATCGGTACCTTGTTGCTGGCTTCGGTGTTTGACGTCACGCGCGCACCAATAGAGGCCAGCGAAAAGGCCGCCCGCTTAAGCCTGTTTAAAGAAATCTTACCTGCTGAAAATTACGACAACGACCTCTTAGCCAGCCAAGTGACGATTGCCCCAAACGCCTTATTAGGCAACCGCTTGCCCAGCATAGCCAACGTGGCCAAGCAACAGCAGCAAACCGCCGGCGTCATCCTTGAAGCCATCGCCCACGACGGCTACAGCGGCGACATCAAGCTACTTATCGCCATACGCGCCGATGGCTCTATTAGCGGCGTGCGCGTGTTAGCGCACAAAGAAACCCCAGGCTTGGGCGATTACATAGACATCGCGCACGGCAACTGGATTAAGTTGTTTGATAACGAATCCTTAGAAAAAACTGCCGCAGAACAATGGCAAGTTAAAAAAGACGGCGGCCAATACGACTACATGGTGGGCGCCACCATCACCCCGCGTGCGGTGGTGAAAGCGGTCAAACAAGCTTTGCAGTTTTACCAGCAAAATAAACAAACCCTGTTCGCTGTTAATCCCTGATGCTTAGGATCCCTCATGCTTACCTCGTATAAAGAAATCGCCAGCAATGGCCTGTGGAAACAAAACCCCGGTGTGGTGCAACTATTAGGCTTGTGCCCTACCTTAGCCGTCACCACCACCGCCGTTAATGGCTTAAGCCTAGGCTTGGCAACCGCATTGGTAATGGCAGCGGCTAATGGCGCCGTGTCCCCAGTGCGCACCTTCATCCCCAGTGAAATTCGCGTACCGGTTTTTATCCTGGTGATCGCCGCTTTAGTGACCGTCATCGACCTGTCCATTAATGCCTTCGCCCACCCCTTGCATAAGGTGTTGGGCATATTCATTCCACTGATAGTGGTGAACTGCATCGTCTTGGCCCGCGTGGAATCGTTTGCCGCAAAAAATGCCCCCACCCCATCCATAGTGGACGGCTTTTCCATGGGCTTGGGCTTGGCATTGGTGCTCGGTTTATTGGGTGCCATGCGTGAAATAGTAGGCAAAGGCACCTTGTTTTCCGGCTTGGATTTGGCCTTTGGACCCGGCGCTAAGCAATTTATCCTAACCGTTATTCCCGATTACCACGGCTTCTTGTTAGCGGTGTTGCCACCAGGTGCATTCTTAGGCTTAGGCAGCTTAATCGCCTTGCGCAATTGGATAGAAATGCGCAAAGCAGCCAAGCAATCCGCTGGCGTGACTAGCCCGCTGTCAGCGGTCAGCCACTAGCTAAGCCAGCCTTAAAAAACCGGTCAATTTGCCATGAATGCCGAAAAACGCCATGAAATATTTAGGCGCTTAAGTGCGGCCATACCCAACCCGTCCACCGAACTCAAACACAGCAGCACCTTTGAATTGTTGATCGCGGTCATCCTGTCGGCGCAAGCCACCGACAAAGGCGTGAACATCGTCACAGACAAGCTGTTTGCTGTGGCCAACACGCCGGCCAGCCTATTGGCCTTAGGACTAGACGGCTTAGAATCTTACGTCAACCGCATAGGCTTGTACCACGCCAAAGCCAAGAACATCTTGGCCACCTGCCAAATTTTAATCAACGAGCACCAATCGCAGGTGCCCAATACCAGAGCGGCCTTAGAACGCCTACCTGGCGTCGGTCGCAAAACCGCTAACGTGATATTGAATACCGCATTTGGCATGCCCACCATCGCCGTCGACACGCATTTATTTCGCTTGGGCAATCGCATTAAACTGGCGACCGGTAAAACCGTGTTGGAAGTGGAGAAGAAATACCTTAAAACCATCCCGGCCGCTTACCTGCAGGATGCCCACCATTTGCTCATCTTGCACGGCCGCTACACTTGCGTGGCACGCAAGCCCAAATGCGCGCAATGCTGCATTGCCGATTTATGCGAATTTAACGCCAAAGAATACCACTAGAAAACCATGAGTTTATACAAGCCCAGTCGCGACCAAGCCAGGCAGTTTTTATTTGATGCTTGGGCTAAATTCAAGCAAGCCACCGTGCTCACCGACCTAGAAAAAATCGCCGTGGAAGTCTTGCAAATGCACCCGGAATACCACGCAATTTTTAACGCGCCCGAGCAATATTTGCAGCAAGCCTATTTCCCAGAAATGGGCGTGACCAATCCATTTTTACACATTAGCTTGCACCTATCGGTCATCGAGCAAATTAGCATAGACCAACCGGCCGGCATCAAGGCCATGCACG
The DNA here is from genome assembly GCA_903951385.1 of uncultured Pseudomonadota bacterium. Classification (GTDB taxonomy): domain Bacteria; phylum Pseudomonadota; class Gammaproteobacteria; order Burkholderiales; family Methylophilaceae; genus Methylotenera; species Methylotenera hypolimnetica. Next base: position 5,870 of record CAJBBQ010000058.1, on the reverse strand, counting down.
GTGCATTGCGAGAAAAACACGCTGACGCGCACTTGGCTTACCACGACGTGATGGATTGCTTGGCCGAGACCCTGTGGCAAGCACAGCGCGATAACACCGGGCCGGATGGCGTGCATTACCTGCAATTGCTGCAACAAAAAGTGCAGGCTTAAGCTATCTACTAAAATAAAAAAGCCGGCTAGTATGCCGGCTTTTTATTTGCTGTGCGTGGATCAAACGCTGCTTGCGCAACGCTTAATCATCAAAATTGGCTAAATCTATTTGCCTATCCGCCAGCTCGTTGACTAAAGCGCTTTGCTGCGCGGCCGTCATGTCCCACCAGCCCTTAATTTCATCCAGGCTGCGGTAGCAACCTAGGCAAAATCCGTTGGACTCATCTATGGCACACACGCCTATGCAAGGCGATGCGGGTGGGTTGTTGGCGGTTATATCAGTCATGCTATGGCCGGTTAACTTAATTCAATACGCCGTGGCATTGTTTGAATTTTTTGCCTGAGCCGCATGGGCATGGGTCATTACGGCCCACTTTAATGCCTGCGCGCACTTGCGGTTGCTCCCCTAAGGGCGCGTCATCTGCCGGGTTAGCTAAAGCCTCGTCGTAGTCGGCGTGTTGGTATTGCAGGTTTTCCACTTCCAGTGGTTTTTCCACGGCTTCCACGTCGGCTTCGTTTTTAACCTGCACCAACATGGTCACTTTGGTGACCTCGCTTTTCACCGCATTGAGCAAGCCTTCAAATAATTCAAAGGCTTCGCGCTTGTATTCTTGCTTAGGATTTTTCTGGGCATAAGAACGCAAGTGTATGCCTTGGCGCAAATGATCCAACGCCGCCAAATGCTCACGCCAATGGTTGTCCAAGCTTTGCAACATCACGGAACGCTCAAATTGACGCATGATATCGGCACTGGCCAAGTCTTCTTTAGCGGTATACGCACTGTTGGCCGCATCGAGTAAGCGCTCACGCAAGGTTTCTTCATGCAAATCTGGGTTGTCTTCCAGCATTGCTTGCAAGGGAATGTCCAAGCCGGTTTCTGCTTTTAATTCGCGCTCCAAGCTAGGCACATCCCATAGTTCTTCCACGCTATCAGGGGGAATGTGACTGGCCATCATACTAACCAACACGTCTTCACGCATAGCCAATATGGTCTCGCCCACGTCCGCCGCTTCCAGCAATTCGTTGCGTTGCTCGTAAATGACCTTGCGCTGATCGTTGGCCACGTCATCGTATTCCAGCAATTGTTTACGGATGTCGAAGTTACGGCCCTCTACCTTGCGTTGGGCATTTTCTATGGCGCGCGTCACCCATGGGTGCTCTATGGCCTCGCCGTCCGGCATATTGAGTTTTTCCATGATGGCGGACACGCGATCGGAAGCAAAAATGCGCAGCAACTGGTCTTCCAAGGACAAATAGAATCGGCTAGAACCGCTATCGCCTTGACGACCGGAACGGCCGCGTAATTGGTTGTCGACACGTCGTGACTCGTGGCGCTCGGTACCGGCAATGTGCAAACCGCCAGCAGCCAACACGGCATCGTGGCGCGTTTGCCACTCGGCTTTGAGTTTGTCTATGGCGGCGGTTTTTTGCGCCTCGGATAATTTGCCGTCTTGTTTGACTTGCTCTATGTCGGTTTCTGGGTTGCCGCCTAACACGATGTCGGTACCACGACCGGCCATGTTGGTGGCGATGGTAATCACCCCAGGGCGACCGGCTTGAGCAATCACGTGCGCCTCGCGCTCGTGCTGCTTGGCGTTCAACACTTGATGTTCCAGTTTTTCGGCGTTCAATAAGTTGGAAATCAGCTCGGAATTTTCGATAGAGGTGGTACCCACCAAGACCGGCTGACCGCGGCTTTGGCAGTCTTTAATGTCTAAAATTACCGCCGCGTATTTTTCTCTGGCCGTGCGGTAGACTTTATCCATGTTGTCTTTACGTAACATAGGACGGTGGGTTGGAATCACCACGGTTTCTAGGTTGTAAATTTGATTGAATTCGTAAGCCTCGGTATCGGCCGTGCCGGTCATACCAGACAACTTGGCGTACATACGGAAGTAATTTTGGAAAGTAATCGACGCCAGCGTTTGGTTTTCTTTTTGAATCTCCACGCCTTCTTTGGCTTCCACCGCTTGGTGCAAACCGTCAGACCAACGGCGTCCTGGCATCATGCGACCATTGATCTCATCGACGATGGTCACTTCGCCATCGCGCACCACGTAATGTTGATCGCGGTGGTAAAGATTGCGGGCGCGCAAGGAAGCGTACAAGTGGTGCACCAAGGTGATGTTGGCTGCTTCGTAGAGGCTAGATCCTTCAGTCAACATGCCGGACTCGGCCAGCAAGGCTTCCGCGTGCTCATGGCCTTGTTCGGATAAGGTGACGCTTTGGTTTTTTTCATCCACCCAGAAATCGCCCGCGCCCTCTTCTTCGGTTTGGGCAATTAGCTTAGCCGCCACGGTATTGATTTGGCTGTACAAGGCAATGCTGTCATCGGCTTGGCCGGAAATAATCAGAGGCGTACGCGCCTCGTCGATTAGGATGGAATCGACCTCGTCTATCAAGGCATAACTCAAGCCACGCTGCACGCGCTCTTCGCGGCTGTGCACCATGTTGTCACGCAAGTAGTCAAAACCGTATTCGTTATTGGTGCCGTAAGTGATATCGGCCGCGTAAGCCGCCCGTTTGGCCTCGTTGGGCATTTGCGATCAGTTGATGCCTATGCTTAAACCCAAAAAGTTATACAGTTTACCCATCCACTCGGCATCACGCTTAGCCAGGTAATCGTTGACCGTTACCACGTGCACGCCTTTACCGGTTAAGGCGTTTAGGTACACCGGCAAAGTGGCGACCAAGGTTTTACCCTCACCGGTGCGCATCTCGCCTATCTTGCCTGCGTTCAACACCATGCCGCCTATCAACTGCACGTCAAAATGGCGCATGCCCAATACCCGCTTACCGGCTTCACGCACCACGGCAAAGGCTTCTGGCAGCAATTGCTCTAGGGTTTCGCCGTTGGCATGGCGTTGCTTAAATTCTTCCGTCATGGCTTTTAAGGCCTCGTCAGACAAAGCTTGCATGGCCGGTTCCATGGCATTAATGCTGAGTACTTTTTGCGCGTATTGCTTAACCAGTCTGTCGTTACGGCTACCGAATATTCTTTTAAACAACGTTGAAATCATGAAGTGAGGGGCTTTCCGCTTAGAGGATAAATATCTTAAAGTGATTGATATAGAGGGTGATTATTATTGAGCCTTAGGGCTGTGTTTTATTAAATTAATTCCTGGCATTAAGGTATTTTCTTGGGTCCAAGGCATTGCCGTTTAACCTGATTTCATAATGCAAATGCGGCCCTGTGGATCGACCTGTGTTGCCAACCAGCGCCACCACTTGACCCTTTTCAACTCGGTCACCCACCTTAACCAGTATCTTGGAAGTATGAGCATAGCGGGTTTCAAGGCCAGAGCCATGCGACACGATGACGATTTTACCATAATCAGGCATGGTTTCCGCGGCCGAAACAATACCGCCCGCTGCAGCAAAAATAGGGGCGCCAGCATTAGCTGAAAAATCCAAGCCTTCATGGAAGGCTTTGTTGCCGTTAAACGGATCGATACGCCAACCGTAGCTGGATGAATTAAATGCCGCGCGTATGGGGCTTCTGTTAGGCAGCACGCCTTTGAGCATGCTTTGTTGCAATAGGGTCGCTTCCAATTCGCTTAAGTATTCGGTTTCGAACTCGACTCTGGCGGTCAGTTCGGCAATGTGTTTTTGCAAATCCAGCTCAGTGTAAGGACTGCTTAACACCAAGGGCCCACCGCGATTGGCGGCTGACGGTTTACTGACCGGCGCATTTGGACTGGGGGCATTCAGAATGGGGGCATTGGATTTATTGATGGGTGCGGCGGTTTTTTTTTCGCCGGCTAATTTAGCTAAGCGTTCGCTTTGTGCATCCAAGCGCATGATGCGGGCTTGCAATTCTCCCATCTGCACCGCATAGGCATCCAAGTGCTTTTGTGGGTCGCCTATGTTGAAAGAAAATCGAAGTTTAGACGATTTCACCCCCTGTTGCGCAGGCGTATCCTGTGGCACAATCAATACCAAGGTTAGCAACACCGGCAGCACCAGCAAGGCCAACACAATCGCGCTCACCTGAAACACCGAGAGCGTTTTTGCTTTTGCCATACTATTTGAGATAAAAATGATGTTCATCGCACTTCCATTTACCCGAACTTACCTGACCGCCAACCATGCGCCAGTTTAATGCACTGCTCAACCAGCCTGAATTGAAGGGTTTAGCTGCGCACAGCAAAGAAACCCTAGCTGCGCAAAAAATCTGGTTATCGATTGCCCCGGGAAACTTAGGCCAGTTGAGCCACGCTAGCAGCATAAAAAATCAACAGTTAAACCTGTATGCCAGCAATAATGCGGTCGCGGCCAAAATCAAACTTTGCATTCCTAGCTTGCTGATTCAGCTAGAAAAGCAAGGCTGTGAAGTTACTGCAATTCGGGTGAAAGTGCAAGTAAAATCTAGCCCGCAAGCCCAGCCCAAAGCCATTAAAAAGCTGAGTCGGCAAGCGGCCATCGAGCTCGATGGCTTGGCTAAAAAACTGAGCGGCACCGACCTAGGTGATGCCTTAGCTAGGCTGGCCAGCAAAGTCAATTAAAGCATACATCCGGCTTTTTTTTCGGGCCTTCCTCGTACTTAAAACTCCTACTAAACCGTCTATTTTCAGGCCAGCCAAAAGAGGTTGTTGCGTGCGCTTATTAGTGTAATAATGAACCGTTGTTACAAATTATTTACATGTAGTGATACATGGGTAGCGGCAGATTATTCGCAATACTTGCATTGGTTTAAATGGGGTGCAAAACACGCACTCCCAGTGTCTCGATTCGCACTAGTTTTATTTTTAACGTTTTAAACGCAGTTTAATACTCACGTAATTTATAAAAATTTAGATAGGGAGAAGTCATGTCAGTTTCACTAATGATCGCCATAGGCGCTGCTTTCTTAGCAGTCCTGTACGGCCTAGTAATGAGTAAATGGATTTCAGGCTTACCAGCCGGTAATGCCCGCATGCAAGAAATTGCAGCCGCCATTCAACAAGGCGCGGCGGCTTATTTAGCTCGTCAATACAAAACCATCACGGTTGTTGGTATCGTATTGGCTGTGTTAATCGGCCTGTTTTTGGGCACCACCACGGCCATCGGCTTTGTGATTGGCGCGGTGCTATCGGGTGCTTGCGGCTTCATAGGCATGAACGTCTCGGTCAAAGCCAACGTCAGAACCGCCCAAGCGGCCACCGGCGGCATTGCACCGGCACTGGACGTCGCCTTCAAGGGCGGCGCCATCACTGGCATGCTGGTAGTGGGCTTAGGCTTACTAGGCGTAGCCGGTTTTTACGCCTACTTGTTGTCCGTGACCCCAGTCGAGCAAGCCGTGGATTTAAATCCATTAATTGGTTTGGCTTTCGGCTCCTCTCTTATTTCCATCTTCGCCCGTTTGGGTGGCGGCATTTTCACTAAAGGCGCAGACGTGGGCGCAGACTTGGTGGGTAAAGTTGAAGCCGGCATACCGGAAGACGATCCTCGCAACCCAGCGGTGATTGCCGATAACGTCGGCGACAACGTGGGCGATTGCGCAGGCATGGCGGCCGACTTGTTTGAAACCTATGCCGTGACGCTCATTGCCACCATGGTATTAGGCAGCTTGCTGTTAACCAGTGCCGGCGAAGACGGCATCATCTACCCATTGATGTTGGCCGCGGTGTCCATCGTCGCATCCATCATCGGTTGCTTCTTTGTTAAAGCCTCTCCCGGCATGAAAAACGTGATGCCAGCGCTATACAAAGGTTTGGCGGTAGCAGGCGGTTTGTCTTT
>CAJBBQ010000057.1 GCA_903951385.1 uncultured Pseudomonadota bacterium | reverse complement strand
ACGCGAATTATGGAGCAACGAAGCGCAAGAGCGTTACGTGATGGCTATACTGCAAGAGGATTTGCCACGCTTCAAAGCGATTTGCGAACGCGAGCGTTGCCCGTTTGCGGTGGTCGGCGTGGCGACAGCCGAGCGCCATTTAACGGTGGCCGATAGCCATTTTGCTAACAAGCCGGTGGACATGGACATGTCGGTATTATTGGGCAAGCCGCCCAAAATGACCCGCGATGTTAAAAGCACCAGCCGTCAATTAAGCCCCTTTGCCACCGCTAACATCGATTTGCAAGAGGCCGCAGCACGCGTGTTGCGTTTGCCAGGTGTGGCCGATAAAACTTTCTTAATCACCATAGGCGACCGTTCGGTCACCGGTTTGGTGGCGCGCGAGCAAATGGTCGGTCCATGGCAAGTGCCGGTGGCCGATGTGGCGGTGACCTTAGCCGGATATGAAACTTATTGCGGTGAAGCCTTTGCCATAGGTGAAAAAGCCCCGCTGGCCTTGATAGACGCGCCGGCATCGGGACGCATGGCCATAGGTGAAGCGCTGACCAATATGGCGGCCTGCTTGGTAGACGACATCAGCGAATTGAAATTGTCGGCCAACTGGATGGCGCCAGCCGGTCACGCCGGCGAAGACGCTGCCCTGTATGCCACGGTAAAAGCCGTGGGCATGGCATTGTGCCCAGAATTGGGCATCAGCATACCGGTCGGCAAAGACTCCATGAGCATGAAAACCGTGTGGCAAGAAAACGGCCAAGATAAAGCCGTGACCTCGCCTATTTCCTTGGTGGTGACGGCGTTTGCCGCCACGCCGGATGCACGCAAAACCTTGACCCCGCAATTGCAAACCGACGGCGATACTAAGTTAATCTTAATTGACTTGGGTGCCGGTAAAAATCGCATGGGCGGTTCCAGTTTGGCGCAAGTTTACGGTGCGCTGGGTAACGAGGCGCCGGATGTGGACGATGCCGCGCAATTGAAGCATTTCTTCAACAGCATACAAGCCTTGAATGCGGCCGGTAAATTGCTGGCTTACCACGATAGATCTGACGGTGGTTTATTCACTACCCTAGTGGAAATGGCTTTTGCCGGTCATTGCGGCTTGCAAATCGATCTGTCTACTTTGCCAGGCGACATCGCCAGTATTTTATACAACGAAGAATTGGGTGCCGTTATTCAAGTGCCCGCCGATCAAGCGACGGCGATTGCCGCGCAGTTTAATGGCTTGGCCCATGTCATCGGCGAGGTGGTGCAGGGCGACCGCATAGCGATCAAACAGCATGGTAAAGCCGTGTTCAACGACAGCCGTGTTAACTTGCACCGCATGTGGTCGGAAACCACTTACCGCATGCAAAAGTTGCGTGATAACCCAGTCTGCGCCCAACAAGAGTTCGACAAGATTCTAGACGTGAACAACCGTGGCTTATTTAGCGAATTAAGCTTTGATGTGAACGACAACGTGGCTGCGCCTTATATCAATGCTGGCGCGCGTCCAAAAATGGCGATTTTGCGTGAACAAGGTGTCAACGGTCAGGTGGAAATGGCCGCCTCGTTTGATCGAGCCGGCTTTGCCACGTTTGATGTGCACATGAGTGACGTGATTGCCGGTAGAGTGAGCTTGGCTGATTTCGCTGGCTTTGTGGCTTGCGGCGGCTTCTCTTACGGCGACGTCTTAGGTGCCGGCGAAGGTTGGGCGAAGTCTATTCTTTTCAATGCTCGTGCGCGCGATGAGTTCGCGGCCTTTTTTGCCCGTTCCGATAGCTTTGCCTTGGGCGTGTGCAACGGTTGCCAGATGATGAGTAATTTGCGCGAGTTGATTCCGGGTGCCGCCCATTGGCCGCATTTTGTACGCAACCAATCCGAGCAGTTTGAAGCGCGCTTGGCCATGGTGGAAGTGTTGGACAGCCCGTCCTTGTTCTTTAAAGGCATGGCCGGCAGTAAAATGCCGATTGCTGTGGCACACGGTGAAGGTTATGCGGAATTTTCTGACGCGAGCGCAGTCAATGGTCTGTTGGCAAATAAGTTAGTGACCATGCGTTTTATTGATCACGCCGCTCAACCAACCACGACTTATCCGTATAACCCGAATGGTTCGCCACAAGGGCTAACCGGATTAACCAGCACAGACGGCCGATTTAGTATTATGATGCCACATCCTGAGCGGGTTATACGCAACGTGCAAAATACTTGGCAGCGTTGCGGGGACGGTGAAGACAGTGCTTGGATTCGTATGTTCCGCAATGCAAGACGCCACATTAATTAAGAATGAACTATAAAAACAACCTTGGAGATTAGTAACATGAAATTTTTGAATACCTTGTTAGCTGCAATCGTTTTAAGTTTTTCCATGAACGCCATGGCTGCTGTTTCCGACGATGATGCCATTGAATACGTTGAGGCTATCACCAGTGGCAACATGAAAATCGTTAAGAAATACGTGGAAGCCGATGCCGCTAATGCCAATTACAAATCGTTTGCTTGGTCACCTGTCCAAATGGCGGCCAATAAAAACCAATTGGAAGTGGTTAAATACATCGTTAGCAAAGGCGGCGATATCAATTACATCCACCCGCTATCACACAACACCGCGTTTCACTTAGCGGTATTCAATGGCTACCCTGAGATGGTTAAATTGTTGGCGGCCAGTGGTGCCGACATCAACATCAAATTAAAAGCCGAGGTGTCCATACTGCGTGCGGTTAAAGACCTTGGTGACAAACCTATGGTGGAATTGCTAACTAAATTAGGTGTGAAAGAAGACGGTTGTTTAGAAGAGCGTTGTTTCTAAATTAAGCCGATACGGTAAGCAAGGGATCCGATGAAAACTGCATCGACTTTTTGCTTACTGCTAGTTAGCCTCATCACCCCATCGCTATGGCCCATAATTGGCCATGCCGATGGGGTTTTTGCTTTCAGTCCAGAGCAAGCCACCCACGTGCGCACTTTGGCGGCCTCTTGCGCCGCTTGCCACGGCACGCAAGGCAATGCCATGTTAAAAGAGGGTGGCAATAGCAGTGAGGAGAACAATCCGGTCTTGGCTGGTAGGACGCGTGAGGACTTGT
>CAJBBQ010000056.1 GCA_903951385.1 uncultured Pseudomonadota bacterium | reverse complement strand
TCTGGCAGGTCGTCGTAGACACCCATCATGCCGGCATTGACGATGCCCATGGTCATGCCCGCTTGAATGGCGTGGTATAAAAAGACCGTGTGTATGGCTTCACGCGCCGGGTCGTTGCCCCTAAAGCTGAAGCTAACATTGGATACGCCGCCAGAAATCTTGGCGTGTGGCAGATTTTGTTTAATCCAGCGCGTGGCTTCTATGAAGTCCACCGCGTAATTGTTGTGCTCTTCTATGCCGGTGGCAATGGCGAAAATGTTCGGGTCAAAAATAATGTCTTCAGCAGGAAAACCCATGCCCACTAATAAATCGTAAGCGCGTTGGCAAATTTCCGTTTTACGGGCAAAGGTGTCGGCCTGACCTTTTTCATCAAAGGCCATGACTATCACTGCTGCACCATAACGTTGGCAAAGTTTAGCTTGACGTAAAAATTCTGCCTCGCCCTCTTTCATGGAGATGGAGTTGACGATGGCTTTGCCTTGCACGCACTTCAAACCGGCTTCTATGACGGCCCATTTGCTCGAATCTATCATGATGGGCACGCGGGCAATGTCGGGCTCGGAGGCGATTAAGTTTAAAAAATGCGTCATGGCTTTGACCGCATCCAACATGCCTTCGTCCATGTTGATGTCTATCACTTGCGCGCCGTTTTCAACTTGTTGGCGGGCCACCGATAAGGCTTCGTCGTATTGCTCGTTAATGATCATGCGCGCAAACGCCTTGCTGCCAGTTACGTTGGTGCGCTCGCCGACGTTGACAAATAAGGAGTCGTCGTTAACCACGAACGGCTCTAGGCCAGACAATTTCAAGCTAATAGGCAAAGCTGGTACTTGTCGTGGCTTTATGGTTTTTATGGCTTGGTATATTGCTTGTATGTGCGCGGGGGTGGTGCCGCAACAGCCGCCGGCGATATTTAAAAAGCCGCTTTCGGCAAACTCTTTAACGAGGCTGGAAGTCACGTCCGGGGTTTCATCAAAGCCGGTGTCCGACATCGGGTTAGGCAGGCCGGCATTTGGGTAAATGCAGACAAAGGTATCGGCGATGTTGGATAACTCTTCCACATAGGGACGCATCAGCGTTGCTCCCAATGCGCAATTCAGACCTATGGTCAGTGGTTTGGCATGGCGTACCGAATGCCAAAATGCCGTCACGGTTTGCCCAGACAAAATGCGGCCTGAGGCATCGGTGACCGTGCCAGAAATCATGATAGGGAAACGCAAGCCGGACTCTTCAAAGAACTGGTCTATGGCAAACAAAGCGGCTTTGCAGTTTAAGGTGTCAAATATGGTTTCCACCATTAGGATGTCGGCGCCGCCTTCTACTAAGGCGCGCGTTTGCTCTAAATAGGCCGTCACCAATTCATCAAAGCGGATATTGCGTGCCGCCGGGTCGTTCACGTCCGGTGAAATGCTGGCGGTTTTAGGGGTGGGTCCTAAGGTGCCGGCCACAAAGCGTGGTTTGTCTGGGGTGCTGTATTTTAAGCAAGAGGCCTTAGCCAATTTAGCCGCTTGCACGTTCATCTCGTGCACTAAATGGCCCATGTGGTAGTCGTCTTGGGCGACCGTGGTGGCGCCAAAGGTGTTGGTTTCTATGATGTCTGCACCGGCGGCCAGATACTGCTCGTGTATCTCTTGAATGATGTGCGGCTGGGTTAAGGTCAGCAGCTCGTTATTGCCTTTGACAAACAACTCGCGCTCGCCACTGGGCGCCTTGAAATCGGCAAAAAGCGGCCCACGGTAATCCGCCTCACTCAGCTTGTATTGCTGAATCATGGTGCCCATGGCGCCGTCTAAAATCAGAATGCGCTCTGCTAGTAAAGCTCTAAGGGTGCTCTCGGTGGCCGAGACAGGTGTGTGCGACATGTTGAAAGGTAAGCGTGTTGTATGGATGCGGCATTATATCATCGGCTTGGCTAGATTGCTGCTTGGCTCGATTGCTTGGGGCTGGTTGGTGTGACCGTATTGCTGTATTTCAGTAGGATTATAAATTTTGCACTAAAGTTGATTGAGGTGCACCGCTTTGTGGCAGCATAAATGCCCATTGTGGGGCATGTTGATTGATGTGGTCTATGTTGTAAACTTTTACGCTAGATCGTAATGGCTGATTTTGCTTAAGCTAATTGCAAATTACAGGGTATGGTCAGGGCCAATTGGATAAATCGGCTGATTTTAAGATGCCGTTGAAATCATTTCTTCTTAGTTATGATTTTTTTTGATTATT
>CAJBBQ010000055.1 GCA_903951385.1 uncultured Pseudomonadota bacterium | reverse complement strand
ATCGAGCGGGAAGCGGTGCGCCGTGAAAAAGACGAGGGCAGTAAAAAACGCTTTGAGTTGATAGAGCAAGAGATAGACAAATTGGGCAAAGAGTACGCCGATTTGGAAGACATCTGGAAGGCTGAAAAAGCCCAGGTGCAAGGTTCCTCGCACATAAAAGAAGCCATAGAGAAAATCAAATTTGAGATGGAAGAAGCCACACGCAAAGGCGAATGGCAAAAAGTGTCGGAATTGCAATACGGTAAATTGCCGGCCCTAGAGCAGCAGTTGAAGCAAGCGGCCAGCATAGAAGGTAGCCAAGTTGTCACTAAAAACAAGATGTTGCGTACCGAAGTGGGGGCCGATGAAATTGCCGAAGTGGTCAGTCGGGCGACCGGCATCCCGGTGGCCAAAATGCTGCAAGGCGAACGCGGTAAATTGCTCACCATGGAAAGCAAATTGCACGAGCGGGTAGTCGGCCAAGACGAAGCGGTGAGATTGGTGTCGGACGCCATACGCCGTTCGCGTTCAGGTTTGGGCGACCCCACTAGGCCGTATGGTAGCTTTTTGTTCCTAGGCCCCACCGGCGTAGGTAAAACTGAGTTGTGCAAAGCCTTGGCTGGCTTTTTGTTTGACAGCGAAGACCATTTAATTCGTATCGACATGAGTGAGTTCATGGAGAAACATTCGGTTGCTCGCATGATAGGCGCGCCGCCGGGTTACGTTGGTTACGAAGAAGGCGGTACCTTGACCGAGGCGGTGCGACGCAAGCCCTATAGCGTGATCCTGCTCGATGAAGTGGAGAAAGCCCACCCGGATGTGTTTAATGTCTTGTTGCAAGTGCTGGACGACGGCCGCTTAACCGATGGCCAAGGCCGCACGGTGGACTTTAAAAACACCGTGATCATTATGACCAGTAATTTAGGCTCGCAAATGATACAAAGCATGAGCGATCAAGATTACCAAGTCGTGAAATTGGCGGTGATGGGCGAAGTGAAAACGCATTTTAGACCGGAATTCATCAACCGTATCGATGAGGTGGTGGTGTTCCATGCCTTGGATGAGAGCAATATACGCTCGATTACCAAAATACAATTGCAGTACTTGGCAAAACGCTTGGCGGCCATGGACATGCAGTTGGAGATGAGCGAGGCGGCGATTGCAGAAATTGCCAACGCAGGCTTCGATCCAGTTTACGGGGCCAGGCCATTAAAACGTGCCATTCAGTCGGAAATAGAAAACCCCTTGGCGCGCGAGATTTTAAATGGCGACTTTATGGCCAAGGACGTGATTAAAGTGGATGCAAAGGCGGGTAAAATAGTCTTTTCAAAAGCCTAAGGATGGCCATGCAACAAGTCACGGCAAGCATACAGCTTAGCACCCAGGGTAGGCGACTTTACGACATCAGTGCGGAGGTCGCTGCGCACGTTAAGCGCAGCGGCTTGCAAACTGGTTTGTTGACCCTGTACATTCAACACACCTCGGCGAGTTTATTGATCAACGAAAATTACGATCAAGACGTCTTAGTCGACATGGAAGCTTTTTTCAATCGATTGGTACCAGACGGCGACCCGCT
>CAJBBQ010000054.1 GCA_903951385.1 uncultured Pseudomonadota bacterium | reverse complement strand
TGGCTTGCAAGTGTGGCGGCGTTTAAGCCTAATTCGTTTGCGAGGGCTTGGTTAAACACCAGCATGGCCGGTACTTGAACCGGGCTGGGCGCTTGCTTTTGATAAAAAGCGGCCGGCAGTTGCAAATAACTGTTATCAAAATTAAAGCCAAAATCAGTGGGCATAATTGGGTTGGCCATGTGTGCCTAGGGTTTGATCTTGGTTACGGTGGCATCGGCAGAGCCTGTGCCAAAGTTTAGGGTAATCGCTTCACCGGTTTGCAACTGATTGCTGGCGCTGATGATGGCCCCGTCTTTGTTTTGCACAAAGGCGTAGCCACGGCTTAGCACGGCACTTGGATTGAGGTGGTCTAGGTTTTGCCCCAAACGCAAGACATGCTGTTTTTTCAAGGACAGTTGTTGTTGCAATAGGTTATTTAAGCGGTAGGCCGCTTGGCTAAGCTGGGTTTTTTGTTGGGCGATTTGTTGCGTCGGTGAAATCAGTCGGCGGGCCAAGTAATCCAATGCTTGGCTGCGTTGATTAAGCCAAGCTGAGCAGGCTCTGGCCAATTGCAAGCTAAGTTGTTTGAGTCCATTTAGCATGGCCTCACGCGATGGGCTAACCAGCTCGGCTGCGGCGGTGGGGGTGGCCGCCCGTTTATCGGCGACAAAATCGCCAATGGTGAAATCGGTTTCATGGCCCACGCCACTGATGGTCGGGATGCGGCAGGCGGCGATCGCTCTTGCAACGATTTCTTCGTTAAATGACCACAAGTCTTCCATGCTGCCGCCACCACGGCAAATGATTAGCACGTCGCATTCGGCGCGTTGGTCGGCCGTGTTGATGGCTTCGGCGATTAATGACGCCGCGCCTTTGCCTTGCACCGGTGTTGGGTAAATAATCACTGGTATGCTGGGCATGCGACGTTGCAGCGTGCTGAGCACGTCTCTTAAGGCGGCCGCATCGGCCGAGGTAACAATGCCAATTTGTTTAGGGTGGGCCGGTATGGCTTGTTTCAGATTGGGGTCAAATAAGCCCTCGGCTTGCAATTTGGCTTTGAGTTTTTCAAAGGCTTCGAATAACGCGCCCAGGCCGGCGCGTTGTAGGGATTCGATGGTCAGTTGAAAGTCACCACGCGCTTCGTACAAGGTGACCGTGCAGCGCGCTTCGACTTTATCGCCTTCTTTGGGTGCCCAATCCAAATAGCTGTTGCGGCCTTTAAACATCACGCAGCGCACTTGTGCGCCGGCATCCTTGAGTGAGAAATACCAATGACCACTGGCCGCGCGAGTCAGATTGGACACTTCGCCTGAAACCCAAAACAAAGGAAAGCTTTGGCTTAATAGTTGGTTGGCTAAACGATTTAACTCCGAGACCGTCAGTATTTTGTTGCTGCTAATTTGCTGGCTGTGGGCTAAAGTGGGTTCAGTCATGAGGCGTTATCAATTACAATGTTCAGGTCATGCAATTATAAGCGCACATTCGGTGCAAACAAGGATAGGGCAATGCTAAATAAATGCTTAAGTGGGAAACGTGGCTATTGGCTGGGTTTTGTTGCCAGTTTCGGTTTGGTGGCTTTGGCCTTGTGGATACAAACCCGTTACCAATTGAACCCCTGCCCATTGTGCATATCGCAACGCATGGTGTTCATGGGTTTAGGTTTGCTGTTCCTTGTTGGCGCGTTACTGCCGGCTAAAGCGATTTGGCAAAAAACCGTTACGGCTTTGTTGGTGTTAACTGCATTTGGCGGTGCCGGCGTGGCTTTACGTCATTGGTGGTTGCAGGCGCACCGTGACAGCATCATCGCCGATTGCGGCGTGGGCTTTGATTACATGTTTGAAAACTTTCCCCTACAAAAAGCCCTGACCTTGGTGTTTCGAGGCACAGGGGACTGTGCGGCCATAGACTGGACCTTTTTAGGCTTAAGCCTACCGCAGTTGGCCTTGTTGGCTTATTTGGGCTTGGCGGCCTATGCCCTGTATTTATTAAAGAAATAGCAAGCGACCGGATATGGCATATAAAACCTTAGATCATTTTGTTGGCAACACGCCCTTGGTGCAATTGCAGCGCATGGCGGGCAAAACCAGCAACACCATATTGCTCAAATTAGAAGGCAATAACCCGGCTGGCTCGGTGAAAGATAGGCCGGCTTACAGCATGATTAGCCGTGCTGAGGCCAGAGGCGACATCAAGCCGGGCGACACGCT
>CAJBBQ010000053.1 GCA_903951385.1 uncultured Pseudomonadota bacterium | reverse complement strand
TGGCGCATTAATAGCCCTGAAGTGTTGTCCGGTGGCGTCGGTGTCGGCGGCAGTTTGGTCATGGTAGGCACACAAAAAGGCTGGGTTTATGCCTACGACATAGCCGGTAAATTTTTATGGAAGGCCAAGTTAAGTAGCGAGGTCTTAAGTGCGCCCAAGTATTTCGATGGTTTAGTCATTGCTCGCAGTGGCGACAACCATATCTACGGCCTGAATGCCAACGACGGCACACGTAAATGGGTTTACGACCGCACTGGTCCAGCATTGACCTTGCGCAGTTCAGTTGGCGTGATTGTAGACGGTGGTGCCGTTTATGCCGGTTTCGGTGGCGGCAAGCTGGTCGCGTTGCGTGCCGACAACGGCAAGATGCTCTGGGAAGCCTCGGTTGCACAGCCTAAAGGCGTCACCGAAATAGAGCGCATTGCTGACATCACCAGCTTGCCTGTGGTTGAAGGGCCATTGGTTTATGCGGTCGCCTACCAAGGCAAAATAGCCGCGGTGGATCGCATGAGCGGTCGCATTGTGTGGAATAGAGACATATCCAGCTTGACCGGATTAAGCATGGAAGACGGACGCATTTACCTGGCTCATGCCGCGGGTGCGGTCTATGCCTTGGATTACACCACGGGCAAATCCTTTTGGCGCCAAGCGGTATTAAAAAACCGCAAATTAACCCTACCCTTAGCCATGGGAGGCTTGGTTGCAGTTGGGGATTTGGAAGGCTACGTGCATTTCTTAAACCGTGATGACGGTGCGCTCGCCTCTAGACTGCAAGTAGGCAGCAGTGCGGTCATGCCTAAAATGGCCTTGTTAAGCAGCAATAGCCTCATCGCGCAAACCCGAGATGGCGGGCTTTATGCCATCCAAGTTAAATAATAATGGCCGTTTAATATCGGCCAGTTTGTCGTCACAGTATCCACATAGAAGAGTTGCATGTTACCTACCTTAGTATTGGTTGGCCGACCTAATGTCGGCAAATCCACCTTATTTAATCGCTTGACCAAAAGCCGTGATGCCTTGGTCGCGGACCTGCCCGGTTTAACTCGGGATAGGCATTATGGCCGTGGCGTGGGCGCCAGTCAGCCGTATTTAGTGGTGGACACAGGCGGTTTTGAGCCCAATACCGACAGTGGCATCCTGAAAGCCATGGCCGTGCAAACCCTGCTGGCCATAGACGAAGCCGATGTGATTCTATTTATCGTGGACGGTAGGCAAGGTGCCACCCCGCAAGACATGGAAATTGCCAACCGTTTACGCCGCTGCAAATGCCCGGTGTTATTAGCGGTGAATAAAACCGAAGGCATGAACAAGGCCGTGGTCAGCGCCGAATTCCATGAGTTGGGTCTAGGTGACCCGTTGTCGATTTCCTCGGCGCACGGTGAAGGCGTTAAAGACATCATTGATTTAGCCTTGGAAAGCTTTCAGTTGGAAGAAGACGAGCCTGAGCTGGATCAAAACGAAGACAGAATCCCTAAAGTGGCCATCGTCGGCCGACCTAATGTGGGTAAGTCCACGCTGGTCAATGCCTTGTTGGGTGAAGATAGGGTCATCGCGTTTGATGAGCCCGGTACCACGCGCGATTCCATTTCCATAGACTTGGAAAAAAATGGCAAGCACTACACCTTAATCGATACCGCGGGTGTGCGTAAGCGCGGTCGCGTGTTAGAGGCCATAGAAAAATTCTCGGTGATTAAAACCATACAGTCGATAGAAGAAGCCAACGTGGTGATTTTGGTGGTCGATGCGCAAGAGGGCATCACGGAACAAGACGCCCACGTTGCCGCTTACATATTGGATGCCGGTCGTGCCTTGGTGGTGGCGATCAACAAATGGGATGGCTTAAAAGAAGAAGAGCGCGATTGGGTGAAGCGGGAAATCGATAGAAAATTAATGTTCTTGGATTTCGCCGAGTTTCACTACATATCTGCCTTGCGTAAAAAAGGCCTGCCGGAGTTATTTAAATCGGTGGACATTGCCTTTAAAGCCGCCTTTGCTAAATTGGCCACCCCGCAATTAACCCGCGTGCTGATCGACGCTTTGCAGCAACACCAACCGCCTATCAGCAAAGGCATACGCCCTAAATTGCGCTATGCCCACCAAGGTGGCAGCAATCCGCCTATCGTCGTGATACACGGCAACCACGTGGATGGGGTCAAGGATGCTTACACGCGCTTCTTAGAAAAAACCTTCCGCCGTACCTTTCAATTGTCCGGCACGCCACTGCGCGTGCAATACAAACAAGGCAGCAACCCGTTTGCCGAGGACGAAGACAAGCGCAAACCGGGTGAGGGTATCGTCAGCATGCGTAGACGCAAAACCGCGCACCGTGCTGAGTTGAAAGCTAAAAAAGCCGTGGAAGATAAAGACCGCAGCGCCAAAAAGCGCTGAGGCTAGGCCCTGCTGTTAGTAGGTTAGTAGAGGCTTTCCCAGAATTTCCACCACACCCGTTCGTCTTGGGTGAAGTTCTTGCCAAACATTTCACTGTTGGGGTAATTGGTTTTTAAGATGCGCAAGGTGTCGTTCTTCAGGTCATCTAGGCTCAATAAATCGTAAGCGCTAATCATGATCACCAAGGCTTGCTCGACGCCGGGCGATTGTGGGAAGTATTCCAATACGTATTTGCAGCGGTTCACTGCAGCCAAATAGGCATGCCGTTTCATGTAATAACGAGCCACGTGCAATTCGTGATCGGACAAGCTGTTGGCCAGGTAGACCATGCGCTGCGTGGCGTCTTTAGCGTATTTGCTGTTAGGGTAGCGTGTCACCAATTCTTTAAAGCTGGTAAACGAATCGCGTAAACCGCGTGGGTCGCGATCGCTAATTTGCTGCTCGGTGGTTTTTTCAATAAAGCCGCGTTCGTTAAAGACTGCCAAGCCTTTCAAGTAATAAGCGTAATCGACGTTAGGGTGGTTAGGGTGCAATTTGATAAAGCGGTCTGCCGCGGCCACGCACAATATCGGGTCTTGTTTTTTAAAATGGGCGTAGGCCGTTTCCAGTTGCGCTTGGGTCGCATAGCGGCCATTGGGGTAACGCGATTCAAGTTTGCCAAAGTAGACGATGGCTTTCTCGTAATCCTTATCAAACATTTTGGCTTGGCCTTCAGCGTAGATGCGCTCTGCCGTCCAGCCTTTGGTGTCATCGAGTTCAGTGGGGTCGCCGAAGATAGCGCAAGCATTGAGTAACAAAGCAAACATAAAAACTAAGATATACTTCATGCTGAAACGACCTTTAAGAATGATGCACAATTATACCCGATGACAGACACCACTCAAGCTACTCTTCGTAATACCGACTCCCTAAATCAAGCCTTAACGCTGACTATCCCTAACGATTTAGGGGGCTTGCGCTTGGATGTGGCATTGCAACGATTGCTGCCCGAGCATTCCCGATCAAGGCTGCAAGCTTGGATTAAAGACGGCTTGGTCACGGTGGCAGGGCTAGCCAGCACGTCTAAGACCAAGGTGTGGGGTGGCGAGGCCGTGGTGGTGCAGGTGCAAATCAAGCCTGAACAGCAGGCGTTTCAAGCAGAAAACATTCCGCTTAATATCGTCTTTGAAGACCAGCATATCTTGGTGATCAATAAGCCAGCTGGCATGGTGGTCCATCCTGCCGCCGGCAATTGGACTGGCACTTTACTAAATGCTTTGCTCTTCCACGCGCCCGAATTAAAAGACTTACCGCGTGCTGGTATCGTGCACAGGCTAGACAAAGACACCAGCGGCCTGTTGGTGGTGGCCAAGACCTTGGCCGCACAAACTAACTTAGTGCGGCAATTGCAAGCGCGCACGGTTAAACGCGAATACCGAGCCATCGTCTGGGGGCAGATTTGGCGAAATGGCATGATAGATCAACCCATAGGTCGTGACCCAAGGTCACGCACCAAGATGGCGATTAACCGGGCCGGTAAGCCAGCCATTACTCGCTACGAAATGTTGGAGCGTTTCTCCGTGCAAACCTATATGCGCTGCAATTTGGAAACCGGCCGTACCCATCAAATCCGCGTGCACATGCAGTATTTAAAAGCGCCCATCGTCGGCGATCCGGTTTACGGTTTTCGTGGCATCGTGCCGATACGGGCTATGACGCAGACCTTGCGCGATGCCGTCAGTCAGTTTAAGCGGCAAGCGCTGCATGCCATCAAGCTAGGTCTATTGCACCCGGCAAGCAATGAATTTGTTGAGTGGCAAATCGAGTTGCCCGATGACATGAAAGCCCTGTTGGAAGCCATGCGTCATGAAGACCCGCGCGATGAAGAGGATGAGGCGTTTGATTTCGGCGGCTTGCAAACCGAGCCTTACCTTGCCGATGAGGATTACGAAGACGATGAATTTGATGATGATGACGACGACGATGATCTAGCATTGGATGATGAGGACTAAGCCTTGTTGGCCTTAAATGCGATTCAACCCAATTGGCCAGCCCCGGCCAATGTGCAGGCCCTGCAAACCACTAGGCAAGGTGGATTCAGTTTGGCGCCGTATGCCAGCCTCAAT
>CAJBBQ010000052.1 GCA_903951385.1 uncultured Pseudomonadota bacterium | reverse complement strand
ATAAAACGGCCGGCATCGGTGAAGGCGTGGGCAAATTTAAATTGCAATAAATCGTTGAATACCGTGGTCAGTGACGTTAGGTTTTCATAGAAATTGTTAATGCCTTTGCGTATCGGTGACGGCGTGATGGTTTGGTAAACTGAGGCGACCGGTTTAATTAAGGCTTTATCGGCCACGTCATTGAATTTATAAATGCCGCGGTTCATGCCTTCCAGAGGGTCTTTATTGCCTTGCGTGGCGCAAGCCGATAGCAAAGCCAAGCATGCCACTAAGATTATTTTTTTGCCAAATGCCATCATGTTTGTTTGCATCTTATTCGCCTTTAATCGAGACTTTTTCTCTTCAACATCCGCTTACGTATGATATTGAGGCAGTCGTCGTTTTTATCTGCTGTTACTTTAACCGAGCAGGTCTGGGTTGTCTAGCTTTTTGGCTTTTTTACCACAAGCTTGTTGTATTTTTACCCTTTACTTTTATCATGCAATGGATCTGTTTTTGTAAAGAGCGAGCGCCAAACCGCGCTGAGTAGCATGATCTACAATAGGGGTCGGGTAATCCTCGCCCAGCCTCAAATTAAGCGCTTGCAATCGGTCGGCAGATAGCAGCCATGGTGCGTGAATTTCTTTGTCGTTGCAGGCGGCTAATTCGGGCACATAACGGCGTATGAATTTGCCGGCTGCGTCAAAGCGTTCGCTTTGCGTGGTCGGGTTGAAAATTCTAAACCAGGGCTGGGCGTCGCAGCCAGTGCTGGCTGCCCATTGCCAACCGCCGTTGTTGGCGCTGAAGTCAAAATCAATTAACTGCTCAGCGAAATAGCGCTCACCCCAACGCCAATCGATGAGTAAGTCTTTGACTAAAAAGCTGGCAGCTATCATGCGTAAGCGGTTGTGCATAAAGCCGCTGCTATTGAGTTGGCGCATGGCGGCATCGACCAAGGGGTAGCCGGTGCGGCCTTCGCACCAGGCGGCAAATAAAGCCGGGTCGTTGCTAAAAGCCAAGTGTTCAAATTCGGCTTTATAGGCATGGCCGTCTGCCAGTTGCGGTCTGTGGTGCAAGATTTGCACGTAAAAATCCCGCCATATCAGTTCGCTTAGCCAGGTTTGTGCGCCGGCGTTGTGTTCTTGCATGGCGGTCCTGGCCAAGTGGCGTATGGACACGGTACCAAAGCGTAAATGCACAGACAAATAAGACACGCCTTTGACCGCGGGAAAGTTGCGTGCGTCTTGGTAATGCACCATGCGATTTTTAAAATCGTCAAACAAAGCCAAGCCGCCTTGCATGCCGGGTTTAATGCCCAGTTCGCTTAAATTAGTGGCTGCAAAGCCTAAGCTGGCTAAGCCGGGGAGGGCGCTAGGCTGGCTAATTTGCGCGAGGTTTTTTATTTGGCTGTCGACCGGATAAGGCTGCAAGTGCCCGTCTTGAATGGTTTTTAACCAGGCATTTTTATAAGGGGTGAACACGCCGTAAGGTTTGCCTGTTTGCGTTAGCACTTCGTTTTTTTCAAAGATCACTTGGTCTTTGTAATGGGGAAATGCGCGGTTTTCTTCCTGCAAACGCGCGGCCACTTTTGCGTCACGGGCGATGGCGGCGGGTTCGAAGTCGTGGTTGCAGAACACCGCATCGACTTGCAATTGGCTGGCTAATTTGGGGATTTCATCGCTGGCGCGGCCGTGTAAAACTGTTAAGTCGCCACCTTGTTTTTGCAAGGCGGTCTTTAGCTCACTGACGGCCAGCCAAATGAACTCGACGCGGCGATCGGCTTTGTTTTTTAGTCGATCCAGTATTTCGCTATCAAACACAAACACGCAATAAACCTGACGGGCGGCGCTGAGCGCGTGGTAGAGGGCGGCGTGGTCGTAATCACGCAGGTCGCGTCTAAACCAGACTAGGGCTTTGTCGTATTGATTGGGGGCCATGCTTATTCGCGGTGATAGGGATGATTGCTAATGACCGAATGCGCTCGGTAAAGTTGCTCGGCCAATAGCACCCGCACCATGGCATGCGGCAGCGTGAGTTTGGACAAAGCCCATAGCCAATCGGCTTTTTGCTTGACGCTGGCGTGCAGCCCATCGGCGCCCCCTATGACCAAAGCCACGTCACGGCCTTGGCTTTGCCAGTCGCGCAATTTGTCGGCCAATTGCAAGGTACCGACTTCGGCGCCGCGTTCGTCTAGGGCCACGCAATAGTCTTTGCCGATCGCCTCTATGATGCGCTT
>CAJBBQ010000051.1 GCA_903951385.1 uncultured Pseudomonadota bacterium | reverse complement strand
GTGGTGAGTTTTTGTTTCTAGAAGCCCTATGACCACCCACTCAAAAATACTTATTTTGGATTTTGGCTCACAAGTCACCCAACTGATTGCTCGCCGTGTTCGCGAAGCGCACGTTTACTGTGAAATTCACCCGTGTGACGTGAGCGATGAGTTTGTGCGAAATTTTGGCGCCGATGGCGTGATACTGTCCGGCAGTCATGCCAGCGTCTACGAAGACGAAACCGACTTTGCGCCACAAGCTACTTTTGAACTGGGCGTGCCGGTATTGGGCATATGCTATGGCATGCAAACCATGGCGCAACAACTGGGTGGCAAGGTGGAAGCCGGGCATAAGCGTGAATTTGGCTATGCCGAAATTCGTGCGCACGGCCATTCAGCGCTATTTAAAGATCTGCAAGATCGCAGCAATGCGGACGGCCACGGCCTATTGGATGTATGGATGAGCCACGGTGACAAAGTCACCGAATTGCCACCCAATTTTAAAGTGATTGCCAGCAATGAAAGCACCCCTATCGCGGCCTTTGCCGATGAAAGCCGTCATTTTTATGGCGTGCAATTCCACCCAGAAGTCACCCACACCAAATTAGGCCAAGCCATGTTAGAGCGCTTTGTGCTGGGCATCTGCCAAGCCAAACCGGACTGGATCATGGGCGACTACATCAGCGAAGCGGTAGCCAAAATTAAAGCCCAAGTTGGCGACGAAGAAGTGATTTTAGGCTTGTCCGGCGGCGTCGATTCCAGCGTGGCGGCAGCCCTTATCCACCGCGCCATTGGCGACCAACTGACATGTGTGTTTGTTGATCATGGTTTATTACGCCTAAATGAGGGCGACATGGTCATGGACATGTTTGCCGGACGCCTGCACGTTAAAGTCATCCGCATCGATGCCATCGATCAGTGTATGGGCCATTTAGCCGGGGTCAGCGAGCCTGAAGCCAAACGCAAGATCATAGGCCGCGAGTTTGTTGAAGTATTCCAAGCCGAAGCAAAAAAATTAGCCAATGCCAAATGGCTGGCACAAGGCACTATTTACCCAGACGTGATTGAATCAGGTGGGGCAAAGTCCAAAAAAGCCGTCACCATTAAAAGCCATCACAATGTAGGCGGCTTGCCGGCTAGCTTAGGCTTAAAGCTATTAGAACCATTACGCGATTTATTCAAAGACGAAGTGCGTGAATTAGGCGTGGCATTAGGATTGCCACACGACATGGTCTACCGCCATCCCTTCCCAGGCCCAGGCTTGGGTGTGCGCATCTTAGGTGAAGTGAAACAAAACTACGCCGATTTGCTGCGTCGTGCTGATGCCATCTTCATAGAAGAATTACGCAACACCGTGGATGCTAAAACCGGCCAAACTTGGTACGCCTTAACTAGCCAAGCCTTTGCGGTATTTTTACCGGTCAAATCGGTAGGCGTCATGGGTGATGGTCGCACTTACGACTACGTGGTTGCCCTGCGCGCCGTTATCACCAGTGACTTCATGACCGCACACTGGGCCGAATTGCCCTACGATTTATTAGGCCGAGTATCCAATCGCATCATCAACGAAGTGCGCGGCATCAACCGCGTGGTCTATGACATTTCTGGCAAACCGCCGGCCACCATAGAGTGGGAATAATCATGAGCCGTGCCTTTGTTAACGAAGAACGTTTTGAGCAAGCCGGTGGCGAGGAATTAGTTGACCGCCCAATTAGTGAATTTGCTAATTACGTGACGCCAACGGGTGCACTGGCACTGCAGGATCAAGAGGCCGCCTTGATGGCCGAACTGGCCCCCTTAAAAAAATCAGCAGAAGACGCCTTTAATAAAGACAAAGTGGCTGAACTTGAGCGCGATTTACGCTACCTAAGAGCCAGGTTGGACAGTGCAGTTCTGGTCGACCCCGCCGGACAAGACCATACAACCGTATTGTTTGGCGCCAGTGTCACGGTGCAAGACGACGCAGGCCAAGCTCATTGCTTTCACATCGTCGGAGAAGACGAAGCCGATGCCGCCATCAATAAAGTCAGCTACGTTTCACCCTTAGCCAAATCTTTAATTGGCCAAAAAGTGGGGGATAACGTGACTTGGTTGCGCCCTGCCGGTAACCTAAATTTAGAAATTCTGGACATACACTACCCATCATGAACGTTACGCAAGCCATAACAGAGCGCCGTTCGGTCAAAGCATTTGACCCACAACATCGAATGTCCGAGCAAGAGATAAACCAGCTCATGTCGCTGGCCATGCTCTCTCCTACTGCGTTCAACATCCAAAATTGGCGTTTCGTTTTGGTAACCGATCCGGTGTTGCGCCAACAAATACGCGCAGCCAGTTGGAATCAAGCACAAGTCGAGGAAGCCACCTTGCTCATTGTATTGACTGCCGATTTAAACGCTTGGGCTAAACAACCCGAACGCTATTGGAAAAACGCGCCTAAAGCCGCCTCCGACGTGTTGGTGTCCATGATAGGTCAGTACTACCAAAGCAACGATCAGGTGCAACGCGATGAAGCCATGCGCTCTTGCGGCATGGCGGCCACCACTCTCATGCTGGCTGCCAAGGAAATGGGTTACGACACCTGCCCCATGGACGGATTTGATTTCGCGGCCGTGAGTAAATTGCTAAATCTCCCGGCCGACCACATTCCATCCATGTTTGTCGTGGTAGGCAAAGCCTTAAAGGCAGCGGCACCTCGTGGCGGTCAATTAGCCATGGACGAAGTCGTCGTCTACAACCAATTTTAACTAATCCGTAGGGGTGCCACTCCTACCCAACACTCTTAAGGGTTCAATGTGTTAATCAGCAACAACATCACCGTGCAATTTGGCGCCAAGCCATTGTTTGAAAACGTATCCGTTAAATTTGGCGACAACAACCGTTACGGTTTGATTGGCGCAAACGGCTGCGGCAAATCCACCTACATGAAAGTATTGGCTGGGGTATTAACGCCCAGCGCCGGTAACGTGGCCATAGACAGCCACGAACGCATGGCCTTT
>CAJBBQ010000050.1 GCA_903951385.1 uncultured Pseudomonadota bacterium | reverse complement strand
TGCCCCGCCGCTGGCACCCATGCTAAAACCGGAGGTGGTGCGGATCAGCACGCTGTCGTCAAAGGGGATCAAGGCTTTGACCGTGCCGAACGATTCGGTTGGGCGCGGCGCGTTACCAGAAAAGCCCAAGGCCACCACGTGTTGCTCGTATTGCAAGGCGGTGCTGTCGCCATGCGGAAACGGCGTCAGGGGTAAATCGTCAAACTTGAGTATGCATAAATCGTGGCGCCAATCGGCTTTCATGGCAATCGGCGCGTAGCTGTTGCCCAACTTGCTGAGTGAAATCCCTTTGGCGTTGGCCACCACATGGCAATTGGTCGCCACGTGATTCACCGCCACCACCACGCCGGAGCCTATGCCGGTTTGGCCATTTTGATCCTGCACGCGCACCTTGGCCACCGAGTGGCTTAAGGCCAAAATAAATTCCGGCTTAGGCGTTTGGTCGGCCTGCGCCGGCGTAGCCAACAGCAAGCTGGCGGCGGCCAATAAAGTCAGGGAGAGATGTGGGATGGTGTGTTTCATAAAGTAGGCCCGTGCATATAAACGTATAGTAGCTGTCTGAGAACAGATTTGTCATAAAGTTCTGCCGACACGATGCGCTGAACTTAAGACGGCCTTGGCTTACTAATCCAGCATGCAAACCTTATTAAAATTAATTAGCGCACTCGTCTTGTTGCTGGCAGCGGCGCACGCCCTAGCCGCCACGGACTTGTCTTTTATTAAACCCGGCATGATCCACCAAGCGCTCAGGCCCAGCTTGCTGGCCAAAGGCTGGCAGCCGGTGCCTAACCGCGCCATTCAAAACAGCAGCCTCTATGCCCAAGAAATACACAGCCTAGGCCTAAGCGAAGTGGTGGATTGCATCTCCATGGAAATAGACGCGTGCACCTTTCAATACCGCAAAAACAAGCAAGTGCTGACCATCAAAACCATCACGCGCCAAGGTGAGGTGGCCTCGTTTAAAGTAAAAACCCTGCCTTAAGCAGGCGGGCTGGTGTGCCTGTGCGTTGAGAGCAGGCAATAAAAAAGGAGCCTAAGCTCCTTTTTTGTTCATTCCGTGAGGAATTACTTGTTCATTACGTACATTGTAACTTCAAAGCCAAAACGCATTTCTGTAGCTGCTGGTGTTGTCCACATAATAATTCTCCAAAGTGTTTGTTGTTTAGTCCGAACAAGGTATCTTGCTCGGGTGTTGCCATTATGCAGTGGGCCCAGCCTAGCACCCTGTTGTTGTTCATGAATGCGTCCTAAGTAAAACCATGAACGTAAAACCACTAAAGAAAAACCAATCCAGCCTTAACCCACCCGCAGCAAATCCTCCCAGCGCGTGGTATAGCAAGGGCTTTTATGCTCTTGCTTCATCTTCCACGGCTTACGAAAACCCTCACTGGCAAGCTTAATGCTGGCCTTGCCCAACTTGCGGTTAATGCCGTCCATGGCCCGCATTAAGGCATCCGACTTCAGCGTGCTGGGCGCGGAGCTAAACAAATCGTGCTGCGCCGTGCCGGCCGCTTGCAACTGGCTGAGCATGACGCCGGCTTTGGCGTACGCTCTATTGGGCTGGTAGATCTGCTTTAAGCCGGCCAAGGCAGCTTGCAGCAAATCGCGCGTGTCGCTGCTGGGCACGGCCAAGGCCACGCTGAGGCCGTTGCTGTAAAAAGGCGCATCGGGTTTAAACGGGCTGGTGCGGATAAACACAAATACCACGCCGGCCTGCGAGCCTTGCTCACGCAATTTTGCTGCCGCGCTGCTAACATACAAGCTGATGGATTGCGCCAGGCTATCGTAATCGAACACCGGCGAACCAAAGCTGCGTGAGCGCACGATCTGCTGTTTCGCCGGGCTCACTTCTTCTAACTCCAAGCTGACCGTGCCGTTTAACTCGGCCACGGTTTTGGCCATCAGCACGCTAAATTGCTGGCGCAGGCGCGCCGCATCGGCCCGCTTTAAATCCAGCACGCTATTAATGCCCATGCCCTGCAGCTTGGGCGCCAACTTCGCCCCCACGCCCCACACCTCGCCCACCGGCAATTGACTGAGCAGGCCATCCAATTGGCTGGCCGACATGGCGTTAAAATTGCACACGCTGTTAAACGCCGGCTGTTTTTTAGCGCAATGGTTAGCCAGCTTAGCCAAGGTTTTGCTGGCGCCTATGCCCACGCACACCGGCAAGCCGGTCCAATGCAAGATGCGCCCACGCATGGCTTGGCCATACGCTAGCAAATCGCGCGAGGCAAAGCCGCTTAAATCCAAGAAGGACTCGTCTATGGAATACACCTCTTGCGCCGGGCTAAAGTCACGCAAGATGCCCATCACCCGATTGCTCATGTCGGCATACAAAGCGTAATTGCTCGATAAGGCCAATATGCCGTGCTGGCGCGCCAAGTCTTTTAACTTAAACCACGGCGCACCCATGGCCACGCCCAAGGCCTTCACCTCGTTGCTGCGCGCCACCGCACAGCCGTCGTTATTGGACAACACCACCAGCGGCCGGCCTTGCAACTTTGGGTTAAACACGCGCTCACACGACACGTAAAAGTTATTCACGTCTATCAAGGCAATCTGGCGAGGCAAGGCTGGCATGGGCAATTCTTTCATGATTTTACTTGTTTCATGATTTTACTTAGGGCGCATTCATGAACAACAACAGGGCGTTTGTCGGGCGGCTAGTCATAATGGCTACACACGAACAAGGCATCTCGTCGGGTTCAAATACAAAATTTTGGAGAATGATTATGTGGACTACACCAGCAGCTACTGAAATGCGTTTTGGCTTTGAAGTTACTATGTACGTAATGAACAAGTAATCAGCTTCACGCAATAAGAAAAACCCATACCACTGCGTATGGGTTTTTTTATGCCCGCTAATACCGCCTACTTAAAGCGCCTAAACGAGCCGGTCACCACACCCCATATCTCAAAATTCATTTCTTCGCTGATGTCGATAGGCGCATACGCCCCGGTGCTATTGGCCGGCAGCAACCTAGGCGAGCCGTCTTTTTTACGGCTCAAGGTTTTAATGGTGAACTCGCCATCGATCACCGCCAGCACGATGTCACCCACCGAAGCCAGCTTAGAGCGATCCACCACCGCCTTATCGTTAGGCAGCAAGCCCACATCGATCATTGAGTAACCCTGTATGGTCACAAAAAACGTGGCATCGTGTTGGTCAATTAAAAAATCGTTGGGGTTTAAGCGCTTTTCAACGTGCTCTTCCGCCGGGCTAGGAAAGCCGGCCGACACCTTAGAACTGTAGAGCGGCAAACTCACTGGCAAGGCATGCAGGGCCGGCAAGCTAAGTTCGCCCACCGCATCCAAATCCGCCGACAAACGCTTGCGCTGATAGGCCGCCAAAAAATCCTTAATCACTGCGCCCTGGCTAGCCGGCACCCGCAAGGCCACGGTGGCCTCGCCAAACTTACCCGAGCCAGACTTGCGCCCAGCCGCTGGCCGCTTGCCACCGCGCTTCACTACCGTTGTGTTTTGATCATCCATTTGATTATTGTACAGCAATCAAACAGGATGCGGCTAGCTAAGATTTAAGCTAGATTAAGTAGCGTAGTAGTAGATTTTTATTCCTCCCACCAACGAAACTAAGCGCCTTGCGTTATAGTCTAGTTATTATGAATTTTTTAATGCAAAGGAGACAAAAATGAAGAAATTACGTTTAGCACTGTTAGCGGTTTTGGCTTTGGGTGTCAGCAGCGTGGCGTATGCCGATCACCATTGCAAAAAACACTGCGATGAAAAGCATTGCGATTATAAAAAGCACGGCATGTTGGATGCCGATGCCAATAAAGACGGCGTGATTAGCCGTGACGAATTTTTGGCGGCGCACAAAGCGCGTGCCGAGGAAATGTTTAGCGCCATGGACGGCAACAACGATGGTAAGGTGGATGCTGCCGAGCGCAAAGCCATGCACGGCCACGGCAAAATGACCGGCAAAGCCGAGAGCAAAGGCCATGACCCAGAGCACTGCACCATGGAAGCTAAAAAGCTATACAACAAAAGCGATAAAGAAGATAAAGGCAGCGATAAATAAACCGGCCGCTGGGCTTAGGGCCAATAAAAAAGCCACCCTTAGGGTGGCTTTTTCAGTGTTATAGCGGATAATGCGCGATGCAGTTTTTATACCATGGGATGATTAGTGGCCGATTAAGCCAAAGAAGTAGCCTATCATTAGTATGAGAAACAGCGTGATGGACAAGCCTATGCGCACGGTTAGCGCTTTAACGGTGCGGTCGCCGCCGCTTTTGTCTTTAGATAAAAAGAACAGGGCGGAGAACAAGCTGCCCACGATGACCAATAGCGTTAATACAATGAATACTTTTATTAACATAATTTATACCTAAGGATGAATTTGAGCAGCCATTATGGGTCAGAAAGCAGACAAATTCAATCTGGAAAAAATCGGTGATGCCCGCCATGCAATGTAAGGTATTTCAATTTAGCTTTAAACCGTCTTTAATCGGCAGTCTGGTCTGCTTGGTTTGCATACCCTTGTTTATTAACTTTGGCTTGTGGCAATACAACAAAGCGCAAAAGAAAATAGCCATACAGGCGGTTTACGAGCAGGGCAAAATAAACGGCGCGCTGCCATTCCCGACGACGCTGCAAGGCGATTTAACTGCCGCCGATTGGCAATATAAAAAAGTCACGGTGAGCGGCGAATACTTGCCGCAATACCAATTTTTATTGGACAACCAAGTGGAAGACAACCGCGTGGGTTTTCATGTGATCACGCCCTTAAAGATCAGCGGCACGGCGCAGCATGTGTTGGTCAATCGCGGTTGGGTAGCCGGCAGTAGCACGCACAGCGAGGTGCCCAGTGTGGTGACGCCCAGTGGTGAGCAAACGGTGGTTGGGCAAGTGTGGGTGCCGAGCAAAAAAATATTTAGCTTAGAGGCCAAAACGCCGTCCAGCGAATTGGGTCACACCCAGCCTTGGAAAAGCGTGTGGCAGCACATGCGCTTAGACGAATACCAAGCGCGCGTGCCGTTTAGCGTGTCGACCATGGCGATTAAATTGGACCCGGCCAGTGAGTCCGGTGGCTTTGTTAGAAACTGGACGGTGTCGGCCGAGCGCATCACCACGCACATGGGCTATGCCTATCAGTGGTTTGGGTTTGCTGTGGCTACCTTGCTGATTTTTATTTACATGAGCGTGAGCCGCATTCGGCCGGAGCTATAGAGGCTGAACTGACTGCTATCGCGGCGATGCCGCAAGGGCATTCCCGTCATTTCTAAGCCTCATACGACTCGGCTTGAAATTCGTGAAGGCGCCGCTCCTACATAACACTGCATGCAGTCATAATGGAGAGCGAATTTAAAATAGCAAATAGCAGTGTGCCGCTGGCCAAGCGGCAGTTACAATAGTGCGATTTAATTTTTAACCTTAACTTTTTACAGAGTTTTACATGCAAAACGACAAACAAACTTTAGATCTAGCCCAGCAACGCAAAGGCCGCCTTGTGCTGATTTTGATGCTGACCTTTTTTGTGGTGCCACTGGTGGTGGTGGTGATGATGTATAAATTCAACTGGATGCCGCACAGCGAAAGCATGGGCGATTTGGTGCGCCCTGCCCGCTTATTAAACAGCGAGCCAGCTTTACAAGAAGCCAACGGCCAAGCGCTACCGGGCGATTTTTGGAAAACGCGTTGGAGCATTGTCTACGTAGCCGACGATTGCCAAGCCGCTTGCTTGGCTAAGTTACACGACATGCGTCAACTGCATGCATCCTTGTATAAAGACGCGCCGCGCGCGCAACGCGTGTTGATCACACGCACGCAAGACATTGCTGCGATTAAACGCGATTACCCGGATTTGATTGTGCTCAACCAACCGACCGAGCATTTCGCGCCGTTTACTGCGCAGTTTAAAGTGGCGGAAGAAAACGTGGCGACCAGCCAGCGTTTGTATTTAGTCGACCCGCTAGGCCATTTTATGATGAGTTATAAGTCTGATATGCCATTGGCAACAGTGCGTAAAGACGTTGCGCGTTTATTGCGTTTTTCATGGGCGGGCTAAGCATGCATCCTACTTCAAACGCGTTCCGTTATTTTAAAGGCCTGGTGTTAGCGGCAACCCTATTGGCTTTGTGCGTGGTGTCGCTGGGCGCCTACGTGCGCTTAACCGATGCCGGTTTGGGCTGCCCGGATTGGCCAGGCTGCTACGGCACCTTAACCGTGCCACAAAGTGAAGCGGCCATCTTGCAAGCGCAAACCACTTACCCAGACAGCGCCGTGGAAGTGGGCAAAGCCTGGCGTGAAATGGCGCACCGTTATTTAGCCGGGACTTTGGGCTTGTTGGTGTTGGCGATTTTTGTATTGGGCTGGAAAGCGCGCAATGAAATTAAAAGCTCGCCCTACACCTCCAGCTTTTTACTGCTGCTAATCGGCTTTCAAGCCATGCTAGGCATGTGGACCGTGACCATGCTGCTCAAACCGGCCATCGTCAGCGGCCATTTGCTTGGCGGCATGTCGACCTTGGCGGTGCTCAGTTGGCTGGCGCATCGGCATTGGGGTTATTACTCCGACAGCATTGTGACCTGCCAGCGCTTGCGCTTGGCCATCCGTTTCGCTTTAGTTTTGCTGTTCATGCAGATCTTTTTAGGCGGCTGGACCAGCACCAACTACGCGGCCCTAGCCTGCACCGATTTCCCCACTTGCCATGGCGCTTGGTTGCCTGACATGGACTTTAGCGATGCCTTCCACATGGTGCGCGAGCTTGGCTTAAGCAAAGACGGCAGCGCCTTGTCTTTGGCCTCGTTAACGGCCATCCAATGGACACACCGCGTCGGGGCTTTGGTGAGCTTTATTTACTTGGGCGCACTGGGCTTAACTACTTTAAAATACTGGCAATTAAAACGCTGGAGCGTTTTATTGTTGGTCGCTTTGATCACGCAAATCGCATTGGGCATCAGCAACTTAGTGTTGCATTTGCCTTTGGTCTTGGCGGTGGCACACAACTTCACCGCGGCTTTATTAGTGATCATCGTGGTGGTGTTGAATTCTAAAATTAGCGGTGGCAAAGCCAACTAGATTTAACCTTTTAATTTTTTTAATGGCATGGCCGAGCAATCACCAGCCATGCCTGATAACGAATAAACCAAATAACGAGTAACCCATGACCAGTCAGACGCAACCCATGCAAAACTTAGGCGCTAGCTTTAAAAACTTCTTCTCGCTGTGCAAACCACGAGTCACCTCGCTTATCGTGTTTACCGCCCTCATAGGCATGTTCATGGGCACGCCAGGCATGGTGCCTTGGACATTGTTGATCGCCACCACCTTGGGCATCGCCTTTGCCTCTGGTGCCGCGGCTGCGTTTAACTGCTTAATTGAACACAAGATTGATGCCATCATGGCCCGCACCCGCGGCCGCGCTTTGCCGACTGGCCAAGTGTCGTCTGGCCAAACCGGCGTGTTTGCCACGCTATTGGGAGCAACCGGCTTAGGCATTTTGTATGTTTACGTGAACCCATTGACCATGTGGCTAACCTTTGCCACCTTTGTTGGCTACGCCGTGGTCTACACGGTGTTTTTAAAACCAGCTACACCGATGAACATCGTCATTGGCGGCGCATCGGGCGCCATGCCACCGATATTAGGTTGGGCCGCAGTGAATAACGTGGTGGCCCCGGAATCGCTGATTATGTTTTTAATCATCTTCGTTTGGACGCCGCCGCACTTCTGGGCACTGGCTTTATACCGCCGCGAAGAATACGCTAAAGTCGGCATGCCCATGCTGCCGGTCACGCACGGCGAAGCCTTCACCTTGCTGCACATTTTGCTCTACACCATCATTTTGGTGGCCGTGGCGTTGATGCCTTACGCCATGGGCATGAGCGGCCTTATCTACCTAGCCTCATCGGTGATTTTGAATGCCATTTTCTTGGCCTACGTGATTGGCTTATACCGCAAGTATTCCGATGATTTAGCGAAACGCACTTTTAGGTATTCCATCGTTTACCTCACCTTATTGTTCGCTGCCTTGCTGGTCGATCACTACTGGTTTTTCTAAGCCAACGGTTGATACGATAATAAAAAAGCCACTGACTGCAGTGGCTTTTTTTATGGATCAATGTTGCTTGAGATTAGGCCATGGCCGCACTTACTTTGGCATTAAATTTACTGCGTGCTTGCCACAAATCGTAGCTGGTTTGTTCTGCTAACCAAATATCTGCACGCCCTCCATTTTCAACACCCAACCACTTTTCAAGCCGCAACGCCATCTCTGGCGAAATCGCCGCACGGCCATTTAATACCCGAGACAAGGATGGCCTAGCTACGCCTAATTGCAAGGCGGCTTCCGTGACAGATAAGCCCAAAGCTGGCAACACATCGTCTCTTAATGTCTCACCGGGATGCGGCGGATTGTGCATCGAACTCATTTCATTCTCTCCTAGTGGTAATCCTGGTAATCAACCAAAATGGCATTTTCACCTTCAAACATAAAGGTCATGCGCCAGTTTCCGTTAACCCATACTGCATAATGCTGATCAAGCGCTCCTTCTAAAGCATGCAATTTCCAACCTGGCACATTCATGTCCGCCACCGATGTCGCCAAATCCAAACGGCTTAGTTGGCGACTAAGCTTAGACGCATGATGCGGCTGAATACCGGCTTTATTACCGGTCTCAAAAAAAGATTGAATGCCTTTGTGTTTGAAGGTTTTAATCATCGCAAGCAAAGTGTAATGCGTAACGTTACAAATAGCAATTGCAAACAAAAAAAACCCCGACTCAAAGGGGGAGAGAGCCGGGGCAAAATGCCTTAAATTTTAAGGCTTCCGCTCAGGGAGGAAGAGCGGAACGCTAGCTAACAATTGCAATTAGCTATCATGCGTTGTCAGACTGAATGCCCTTTCCTTTGGTTCCGATTCATTTGTAATAGTTTGTGATGCCTTAGCGCCTACCTTTTAGCCTATCCCATGCGATAATAAGGCCATGGAAAATCAATCGAATTTACTTGCCGATCTGAACAACAAGCAATTGGAAGCGGTGACCTTACCGCACCAATCGGCCTTAATTTTGGCGGGTGCCGGCAGCGGTAAAACACGCGTGTTAACGGCGCGCATTGCCTGGCTAATTCAAACTGGGCAAGTGTCGCCAACCGGCTTATTGGCCGTGACGTTCACCAACAAAGCCGCCAAGGAAATGCTGACCCGCATTACCGCTTCCTTGCCGATTAACACGCGCGGTATGTGGGTGGGCACGTTTCACGGTTTGTGTAACCGCTTATTGCGCGCCCACCATCGCGAAGCCGGCTTACCCGCCAGCTTTCAAATTCTAGACATCGCCGACCAACTGTCCGTCATCAAACGCTTGATGAAATTAATGAACGTGGACGATGAAAAATTCCCACCCAAGCAAGTGCAAAACTTCATTAACGGTTGCAAAGACGAAGGCATGCGCGCCAACAAAGTGGAAGCCTACGACGCGCATTCGCAAAAGATGCGGGAAATTTTTGAAGAATACGACAAGCAATGTCAGCGCGATGGCGTGGCCGATTTTGCCGAGCTGTTATTGCGTTGCTACGAATTATTGGAGCGCGACGCCAACATCCGCCAGCATTACCAAAGCCGCTTCAAATACATCTTGGTCGACGAATTTCAAGACACCAACCGTTTGCAATACCTATGGCTAAAATTACTGGCCGGCCCAGACAATTGCATGTTTGCCGTGGGCGACGACGACCAATCCATTTACGGCTTTCGCGGCGCGCGCGTGGGCAACATGCGCGACTTTGAAAAAGATTTTCAGATACAGCACATCGTTAAGCTGGAAGAAAACTACCGTTCGCACAGCAATATATTGGATGCCGCCAACGCCATCATTTCGCACAACACCAACCGCCTAGGCAAAAACCTGTGGACCTCGGCCGGCGCCGGCGAGCCGGTGCGCCTCTACGATGCGTATAACGATAACGACGAAGCGCAATTCATTGTCGATGAAATTAAAATGCTGCATTGCGAGGGCACCTCGCTGGGTGAGATCGCCCTCTTGTACCGATCCAACGCGCAATCGCGCATCCTAGAGCACGCTTTGTTTTCAGCCAATTTGCCTTACCGCGTTTACGGCGGTTTGCGCTTTTTTGAACGTGCGGAAATCAAGCACGCCCTGGCTTACATGCGCTTAATCGCCAATGCCAACGACGACACCGCTTTGTTGCGCGTGATTAACTTTCCGGCGCGCGGCATAGGCGCACGCAGCTTAGAGCAGCTGCAAGAAAGCGCACGAGCGGAGAATTGCAGCATCTGGCAAGCGGCCATCAACAAAGTCGGTAACGGCAAACTGGGCGCCAAAGGCATAGAGGGGTTTGTCGCCTTAATCCGGCAAATGGTCGACCAAGCTTACGGCATCAGCTTGGCAGAACTGACCGAATTGGCCACCTCGCTATCGGGCTTAATGGCGCATTACGAAAACGACAAAGAAGGCGAAGACCGCATCGAAAACTTGAAAGAGTTGTTGACGGCAGCGGTCTCGTTTACCAACCAAGATTTTGGCAACCACAACAACGTCGACGGCGAAACCGAGCAAGATTTGCTCACGCAATTTTTAAGTCACGCCAGTTTGGAAGCGGGCGAACACCAAGCCGACGTTGGCAAGGAGGCCTTGCAACTGATGACGGTGCACGCCTCTAAAGGCTTGGAATTTAAAGTGGTGTTCATCAGCGGTTTGGAAGAAGGCTTGTGCCCGCACGAACAAAGCCTATACGAAACCCAAGGCCTAGAGGAAGAGCGGCGCTTGATGTACGTGGCGGTGACTCGCGCGCGCCAACGCTTGTATTTAAGCCACGCGCAAAGCCGCATGCTGCATGGCAAAGTGCGCTACGGCATCGCCTCGCGCTTTTTAGATGAAATCCCCGAGGCCTTGCTCAAACGCCTTAACAGCAAACCGGTGGCGAAAAGCGGCCGCGATTACAATGCCATGCCGGCCATCATGAGCGCGCAACAAAGCGTGAGCCAAAAAAATGCCATGCCATGGAAAATAGGCCAGCAAGTGGCCCATGCGAAATTTGGTAACGGGGTGGTGGTGAGTTACGAAGGCAATGCCAGCGACATGCGCGTGCAAGTGAATTTTGGCCACCAAGGTTTGAAGTGGTTGGCCATGGAGTTCGCTAAGCTCACCCCGATTTAGGCTAAGCCGTATTTAATGGCTAGTTAGCCGTTGTATGCACAAACACGTCTTCGTAGCTGGCGTACAAGCTGGTCATCATGACCGGCACGGCAACCAATAAACCCAAACCAAATGGAATGATGGCGACCAGCAACATCAAGGTGAAAATCACGCCATAGACAAAGAACGGCAACAGGTTTTTTAAGCAGACCGTGAAGCTTAATTTCAGCGCTTGGCCGGCCGTTAAATTATTCAACCCCACCAATAAAGGCGCGTACCAATAGGCCATCAAAATCGGCACGATGCACAGCATGGCAAAAAACAAGGGTGGCAGCATGGCATCGGCTTGTTCGGTAGTGAGGCCTTGCTCTAATTTAATGGCGGCAATGGTCGCGCTGTCCATGCTTAAGACCACCATGACGGCCACGGCCAGCAAGCTGGCCATGTAAATACCGCCTACGCTAATGAGCTGCGAGGTGTTTTTCTTAAAGCCGGCAAACAAGTGGTTGATTTCCAAATCCTGCTGCTGCGCCACGGCTTGGCAGCCCCACATCATGCCAGCGGCAAACACCGGCGCTAACAAAGTGGTGATCACTGAGCCGATCAAGGGGATCATTGAGATGGGCAAAATGATGGCTAGGTAGATCACCCAGAGGATGATCCACATGGCCGGGTTGGCTCTAAACAATTGAAAACCGCGCACCGTCCAAGCCCATGCGTGGCTGGCAGGCACTTGCCTAAATTGCGGTAAGGTCGTTGGATTATCGGTACTCATGGCGGCTTATCCTAGCGTGCGTAAGGTCAATATGCGTTTAAAGTGATCGGGGTCTTTGGCGTGGGTTAATTCGCCGGCCTGCGGGAAGATTTTATCGTGCAAGCGTGACAACCAAAAGCGCAAGGCGGCCGTGCGCAACAAGCTAGGCCAAGCTGCTTGTTCGGCAGCGCTAAACGGCCGCACTGCTTGGTAGGCGTCTAACATGGCGCTCAATCGGTTAGCATCAAACTGGCCGTCTGCTTCCACGCACCAATCGTTAACGGCAATGGCCAAATCGTAGGCCAGCACATCGTGGCAAGCGTAGTAAAAATCAATCAAGCCGCCTATTTCATCGCCATCAAACAACACGTTGTCGCGGAACAAATCGGCATGAATGACGCCGCTAGGCAAAGCGGACAGGTCTAACTTGGCTTGAAAGGCCATGCTGTCGCTCAACAAAGTTTGCTCGGCCGCGCTCAAGTGCGGCATGACCAAGGCGGCAGTGTGCTCGCGCCAATCTGCGCCCCGTGTATTGTGGCTATTGTGGTGGTTGGGCTGCAAATCAAACGACAAGCTGGCCACGTGCATCTGCGCCAACACGCGACCGACGGCACGGCATTGGGCTAAATTGGGACGAACTACGTCTTGGCCTTTTAAACAACTGATCAACACCGCCGGCTTGCCGTTTAAGCTGTGCAAGCTGTGGCCGGATTGGTCTTTAATCGGTGCTGGGCAAGGAATGCCGTGGGCGGCCAAGTGGCTCATTAAATCAATAAAATACGGCAGCTCATCCAAGCTGTTGTGCTCAAATAAAGTCAGCACGTATTTGGCTTGGCTGGTGGTGACGAAGTAATTGGTGTTGGTGATGCCAGAGGCGATGCCTTTTAACTCAAGTAGCTCGCCTATGGCGTAATCCTTAAGCCAAGCTTGCAATTGGGTAAAACTGACTGTGGTGAATACCGACATAAATTAAGCGATTGAGTAAGGTGTGTGCACGCGGTGCTGATTATCAAAAAGGCTAGCTCGCGCTAGCCTGGTGTGCCAAAAATTTAAAATCGGAATATCGTCCATTTAGGAATGCTCATGGGTTGCACCGGACCGTTATTAATCCATGCGCCGTCTTGGTCTTCTTTGTGCAAGTAATACGGCACACCATGGGCTGGGGTGATTTTCATCATGTAGAGCTGACCGCCTATGCGGTATTCTTCTATGGTTTCACCGTTCTTTTTAATGATGGTGATTTGCGGTTCGTCGGCGTTTTCTTCGTTGCTGATGGCCGGCGGCGGCAATTCTTCTAGGGTTTGCAAATCGGCTGGCGGCGCTTTATTGTCGGCGGCAACCACAGGCAGTGCCATGAACGCTAGCAACAGGGCTAAACTTAGGTGGATTTTTCGCATGACGGGCACTCGCTCTCTTTTTTATACTATCGATTGCAACGTTTTTATTTTAACAAATTACCTGCGCCTAGTCTTAGCTAGATTGCAAATAAAGGCTTATAAATAAAGTTGCACGCGCTCTTCTTCGGCCGACAATTTAAAGCCACGCGCTTCGTAATGCTTGAAGATGGCTTCAACAATTTTTGCCGGCTCGTCTATCACTTGAATTAAATCCAGGTCTTCTGGCGCAATCATTTTTTCATTGACCAAGGTGGTTTTAATCCAATCGAGCAAGCCACGCCAAAACGGTTCGCAGACCAAGATGATGGGGATCTTGATGGTTTTACCGGTTTGCACCAAGGTCACCGCCTCCATCACTTCGTCCAAAGTGCCAAAGCCGCCTGGCATGACCACGTAGGCATTGGCGTATTTAACGAACATGACTTTACGCATAAAGAAATGCTTGAAATTTTGGCTGATGTCTTGATAAGGGTTGCGCGTTTGCTCGTGCGGCAACTCGATGTTTAAGCCTACGCTTGGCGATGGACCGGGGTAAGCGCCTTTATTGGCCGCTTCCATGATGCCGGGGCCGCCACCGGAAATCACGCTAAAACCGGACTCACTTAACAGCCTTGCAACCTCTTCGGTTAGCTTATAATACGGGTGGTCTACCGGTGTGCGAGCACTGCCGAATATAGACACGGCCGGGGTGATGGCTTTGAGTCGCTCGGTGGCCTCAACGAATTCTGCCATAATCTCAAAGGCACGCCAGGACTCTTGTCCGGTTTGATGCACGCCCTGCGTATCGGGGTCACAGATGTTGGGGACCTTTTGCGGTTTTTTTGTAACACTCATGTTCTGGCACCTAAGTAATAATTGAAAGCGCGACTTTATGAAAACATTGTTATTGGTTGATGGCTCATCCTACCTGTATCGGGCCTTTCACGCCATGCCTGACTTACGCAACAGTTTAAATGAACCGACCGGCGCCATACAAGGCGTGCTTAATATGTTGCGCCGTTTGCATAAAGATTACCCCTCCGATTATAGCGCGTGTGTTTTTGATGCAAAAGGCAAAACCTTTAGGGACGACATTTACCCAGAATACAAAGCCAACCGGGCATCCATGCCAGACGAGCTGCGCGCGCAAATAGAGCCCTTACACGAAGCGATCAAGGCTATGGGTTGGCCGCTCATCATGGAGAGCGGCGTAGAGGCCGACGACGTCATAGGTGCGCTGGCCAAACAGGCAGAACGCGAAGGCGTGCGCGTCATCATCTCCACCGGCGACAAAGACATCTCGCAATTGGTTAACGAGCACATCACCGTGGTCAATACCATGCGCGATGCATTTAGGCGCGTAGACGACGTGTTGGATATTGCCGGCGTGGAAAAGAAATTCGGCATCCCGCCGCGCCTCATTATTGATTACCTAGTGTTAATCGGTGACACCTCAGACAACGTGCCTGGCGTGGAAAAAGTCGGGCCTAAAACGGCGGTGAAATGGTTGCAAGAATACGGCAGCCTAGACAACATCGTCGCCAATGCCGATAAGATAGGCGGCGTGGTTGGCGAGAATTTACGCAAGGCCTTGCCGTGGTTGCCCACCGCCCGTGAACTCATCACCATACGCTGCGACGTCGGTATACAAGAACACTTAAGCGACCTGGCCCCGCAAAGCATGGACAAAGCCAAGCTGGCGGAACTGTTTGAACGCTTCGAGTTTAAAAGCTGGCGCCGCGAATTGGATGGCATGGGCGATCAACAAGCTCCCAGCAGCCCTAAGGCCATGCCAACTAGCAGCAGCGTGCAAAGCACAGCCACGGTGGACATGTTTGCCGTGACCCAGCACGCCGTGAACACCCAGCGCCAATACGAAACCCTATTAACGACCGCGCAATTGGACAGCTGGCTAGCCAAACTGGCGAGCGCGCCGCTGATTTGCTTTGATAGCGAGACCACGTCGCTGGACCCGATGACCGCTAAAATCGTTGGTTTGTCGTTTAGCGTGGAAGCTGGCAGCGCAGCGTATTTACCGCTGATGCACGATTATTTTGATGCGCCTGTGCAGCTAAATTTTGCCGAATGCTTGGCGAAGATTAAGCCCATCTTAGAAAACCCGGCCATTAAAAAAGTCGGGCAAAACCTTAAATACGACCAACACGTGCTGGCCAATCATGGCATAGCCATCAACGGCATTGCCCACGATACCTTGTTGCAATCTTATGTGTTTGAATCGCATAAAAGCCACGGCATGGATGCCTTGAGCGAGCGGCATTTAGGCTTTAAACCAATCAGCTTTGAAGAGGTGGCCGGCAAAGGCGCCAAGCAGGTGACCTTTAACCAAGTGACGGTGGAAACCGCCGCCGAGTATGCCGCAGAAGACGCCGACATCACTTTGCAATTGCACCATGCTATGTACCCGCAAGTGGCGGCCGACAGCAAGCTGGACTTCATCTACAGCCACATTGAAATGCCCAGCTCTCAAGCGTTGTTTAACATAGAGCGTAACGGCGTGCTGATAGACCGCGCCATGCTGGCCAGCCAAAGTAACGAAATAGGCAACAAGTTAATTGCGCTTGAAAACCAAGCTTACGAGTTAGCCGGTCAACCGTTCAACTTGGCTTCGCCTAAGCAATTGCAAGAAATTCTGTTTGATAAATTGGGCATCAAACCGACTAAAAAAACCCCATCGGGCGCGCCGTCCACCGACGAAGACGTGTTGCAAGAATTGGCATTGGATCACCCCTTGCCTAAGGTGTTATTGGAATACCGTGGCTTGGCTAAATTAAAGTCCACCTACACCGACAAATTGCCGCGCATGATTAACGCCAGCACCGGCCGCGTGCACACCAGCTATAACCAGGCGGTGGCCATCACCGGTCGCCTGGCTAGCTCGGATCCGAATTTGCAAAACATACCTGTTCGATCAGCCGAAGGCCGTCGCATACGCGAGGCGTTCATCGCCCCAGCCGGGAGCGTGATCGTGTCCGCCGACTACTCGCAAATCGAGCTGCGCATCATGGCGCATTTATCGCAAGATGCCGGCATGCTAAAGGCCTTTGCCAATAACGAGGATATTCACCGCCACACCGCGGCCGAAATCTTTGGCGTGGAGCTGACGGCAGTCGATAGCGAACAACGCCGTTACGCCAAGGTGATTAACTTCGGTTTAATTTATGGCATGAGCGCGTTTGGTTTGGCGCAAAACTTAAACATAGACCGCGCCTCAGCACAGAGTTACATAGAGCGTTATTTTGCCCGCTACCCAGGGGTGCGCGATTACATGCAAAGCACGCGTGACATGGCCAAGCAACGTGGCTTTGTGGAAACCTATTTTGGTCGCCGCTTGTGGGTGCCAGAAATCAACAGCCCAAACGGCATGCGCCGCGCCGGCGCAGAGCGGGCCGCAATTAACGCGCCCATGCAAGGCACGGCCGCCGATTTAATTAAGCTGGCCATGATCGCCGTTGACCAATGGTTAGGCGAGGCTAAGCTGCAAACCAAACTGATTATGCAGGTGCACGATGAATTGGTGCTGGAAGTGCCGGAGGCGGAATTGGCTGTGGTGAAAGCCAAGCTAACCGAACTCATGCAAGGCGTGGCCAAATTATCCGTGCCCTTGCTGGTGGAAGTGGGTGTGGGTAAAAACTGGGAAAGTGCCCATTAAGGTTTACATCGAGAAACCCGAAAAAACGTTTCACCACAGAGACACAGAGGCACAGAGGCACAGAGAAAACCTAATTAAATTTAACGTCATTCTTAATCCGTCAGGCATACAAGCAAGTATTTTGGTTTTATCCGTGTGCATCTGTGTTTATCTGTGGCCAAACTATTTTTTTGACTTTCTCTGCGCCTCTGTGTCCTCACGAATTTCATGCCGAGTAGTTTGAGGCTTAGAAATGACGGGAATGCCCTTGCGGTATCTGTGGTGAGGTTGTTATAAATAAAAAGGCGATGCATCTGCATCGCCTTTTTTATGTAGCTAAGCCTTATAGCCAGTATACGAACACAAACAGACCTAACCAAACCACGTCCACAAAGTGCCAATACCAAGCCACGCCTTCGAAACCGAAGTGGTGTTCTGGGGTAAAGTGGCCTTTCATGCAGCGCAAGGTAATCACGATCAACATGATGGTGCCTAGCAACACGTGGAAGCCATGGAAACCGGTAAGCATGAAGAAGCTAGCGCCATAAGCACCTGAAGATAAGGTCAAGCCCATTTCAGTGTAAGCCTCATGGTATTCCAATGCTTGGCAAGCCAAGAAAGCAATACCCAAGAATACTGTCATGGCCATACCCACTACCAATTGCTTGCGGTTGTTTTTAATTAAGCCCCAATGCGCCCAAGTGATGGTGGCACCGGAGGTCAGCAACAAGGCGGTGTTGATGGCTGGCAAGCCCCATGCGCCCATAGGGTGCAAAGGACTTGGGGTATATTCGCCGTTAACGGTTAAGCCACCTGGGCCGGTTGATGGCCATGAGCCGATGAAGTCTTTATAGAGTGTGACGTCCACATCGTAACCGCCTAATTCCGGCACGGATAACACGCGCATGTAGAACAAGGCGCCGAAGAATGCCGCAAAGAAAGCAATTTCAGAACAAATAAACACGATCATGCCGATACGGAATGATTTGTCTTCCCATTTTTTGTATTGGCCAGTTAGGCTTTCAGTGATGATGGAACCCATCCATTTGAACACCATGAATAGAATCAGAGCGAAGCCTAAACTCATCATCCATTTACCCGGCGCTTGCAAATAGGCTAAGTCTTTGTTTTTATCGGTAGCCACGCTGAAGATAAAACCTGAGGCCAAAGACAGCAAGCCCATGGATATGATTGCTGGGTAAATGCTACCGTGTGGTACAAAATACTGATTGTTAGAATGTGTCGCCATGCAATTACTCCCGTGCATTTTTTATTTTATTTTAAATTCAAATAGCCAAAAGCAGGCCATCTCCTTACCAACCACTAACTAAAAACTGACTACTTACCCTCATCCACCGATGGAAAAAAAGCGTAGGACAAAGTCATGTCCGACACATCCACTGGCAATTTAGGGCTGACAAAAAACCGCAAGGGCATTTCTTTTTCTTCACCCGGCTTAAGCGCCTGATTGACGAAACAAAAACACTCTATTTTCTTTAAATTAGCCGCCGCTATGC
The DNA here is from genome assembly GCA_903951385.1 of uncultured Pseudomonadota bacterium. GTDB lineage: Bacteria > Pseudomonadota > Gammaproteobacteria > Burkholderiales > Methylophilaceae > Methylotenera > Methylotenera hypolimnetica. The sequence goes on along the minus strand of CAJBBQ010000050.1, from coordinate 20,521 downwards.
CCGGTGTAATACTAGGAATAGCCCGACCAACCACCACTTGGTTCGTGGTATTTTTTGCTATAAACGTGACCGTTTCTATTTGCCCTGGGTGCATCTTAATGCTGCTTTGTTTAGGGTAAAAATTCCAACCCAAACCCGGCATCACACTGGTGGTAAATTGCACCGTCACCCAACGGCTGTTATCTACTTTGGCTTCGGCTAATACCGATGCCGAGTTTTTGGTTTTGCCATTTAAGCCGGTCATTTCGCATAACACGTCGTAAATGGGCACCAAGGCAAAAGCAAATAACAATGACCCTAACAACATCCACAACAGTTTGCGGACCAAGCGTTTATTTTTTAAATCCAGTTGCTGTTTTGGCGATAGCGTTTCGCTGTCGTTTATTTTTGCCATATCAAAAACATCGATACAACGTAACAAATTAAGGCCAGGCCGCCTAGCACCATGGCGATGCGTTTGTTGCTTAATTTTTTATCTGCTAACGGCTTATTCATACCATTCCAATTTAAAAACTCGGCTTAATGAAAAGCCGAGTTGTGTGGCTTACTTAACAGTCGGTTGCTCAGTGAAGCTATGGTATGGAGGAGGTGATGGTAATGTCCACTCCAAGCCTTTTGCCCCTTCCCAAACTTGATCGGTGGCTTTTTTGCCGCCTTTCACGCAAGTCACGATGTTGTATACAAAAATCAACTGTGACAAGCCCATTACGAATGCGGCAATCGATGAAATCATGTTGAATTCAGCGAATTGCAATGCGTAGTCTGGAATACGACGTGGCATACCAGCTAAACCTAAGAAGAACTGAGGAATAAAGGTAAAGTTGAATGAGATGGCAGTTAACCAGAAATGCACTTTACCCAATTTCTCGTTGTACATATGACCGGTCATTTTTGGCAACCAGTAATACACACCGGCCATGATACCCATGATACCGCCAGCAAATAAGGTGTAGTGGAAGTGCGCTACCACGAAATAGCTGTTGTGGTATTGCGCATCCGCGGCCACGTCAGCTAGCACTAAGCCAGTTAAGCCACCGATACCAAACAAGATGATCCAACCCACGGTAAACAACATAGGTGTTTCAAAGCTCATGGAGCCTTTCCACATGGTTTTAATCCAGCAGAAGAACATCACGGCCAATGGCAATGAAATGGCCATGGTGCTGTACATGAAGTACAACAAGGCTGGCACTGGCATACCTGAAGTGAAGAAGTGGTGAGCCCAAACAACCATGGCCAACACACCAATTGCAATGAAGGAATACACTTGTGCTTTGTAACCGTACATAGGTTTACGTGAGAATGTTTCTAAGATTTGTGGAATGAAACCCCAAACCGGTAATAACAAAATATACACTTCTGGGTGACCAAAGAACCAGAATAAATGTTGGAACATCACTGGGTCACCACCACCGGCCGCATCAAAGAAGTGCGTACCGAAATGACGGTCAGTTAGCAACATGGTAACCGCACCGGCTAACACAGGAATGGTGGCTACCAACAAGAAAGCGGTGATTAACCAACCCCAAGCGAACAATGGCATTTTCATTAATGTCATGCCAGGCGCGCGCATGTTAAACAAAGTAACGATGATGTTGATGGAACCCAATACAGAAGACACACCCAACAAATGCACCGCAAAAATCGCAAAGTCCACACCGATACCACCTTGCACAGACAAGGGTGGGTAGAAAGTCCAACCGGTTGCTAGCGCACCGTCACCGATGCCAAATAGCGCAAGCGTGAACGGTAAGGTTAGTAAAATAGCAGACGGTGGTAATAACCAGAAACCCCAGTTATTCAAACGTGGCAAGGCCATGTCTGGCGCACCGATTTGCAATGGGATCATCCAGTTAGCAAAGCCAGTGGCCGCAGGCATTAAGGCTGCGAAAATCATGATCAAAGCGTGCACGCCGATCAATTGATTGTAAAACTCTGGGTTGACCAATTGCAGACCCGGCTGAAACAATTCAGCACGTATGCCTAAAATCATCGCACCGCCAACAAAGAACATGATCAGCGAGAATGTTAAATACATCGTGCCTATGTCTTTGTGGTTGGTGGTGGTTAACCAACGCATGATCCCGGTTGGGTGTTCAGCGTGATCGTCGTGATGCGCTACCGTTGTTGTACTCATTACCTTCTCCTGATTACTCAAACTAAATAATTAATATTACTGACGTGCCGCTTTAACTTGCGCAGGTTGCAAGACATCGCCGACGCTGTTACCCAAGGCATTTCTTTCATAGGTAATCACCGCTGCAATTTCGGTGTCGTTTAGCAAGGCTTTCCAACCTGGCATCACGCGAATACCGTTTAACACGCGGTCTAAATGGCCGTCTTTTAAATATTTACCATCGGCATCAAAGATAGGGCCAGTAGCCACTTTACTGCCGGTTAAGGCAGGGAAAGCAGGCGGCAAACCGGCACCGGTAATTTGGTGGCAAACGGCACAGTTTTTCTCGTACACGCCTTTACCTTCGGCAACCAATTCGTCTTTAGTCCATTCTTTATCGGCACCCGCAGAGGCTTTAGCCATTTCTTCTTTCTTGGCCACTACCCATGCTTTGTACTCTTCCATAGGCACGGCATCCACCACCACTGGCATGTAACCGTGGCCTTTACCGCATAATTCTTTACATTGACCGCGGTATGTACCGGCTTTATCCACTTGCACCCATGTTTCGCGTAAGAAACCAGGCACAGCCAAACGTGATGAACCAAATTGTGGCACCCACCAGTTATGCATTACGTCGGTAGCAGTCATTAAAATACGCACTTTCTCGCCGACTGGTAATACCAAGTGGTTATCCACTTCCAATAAGTACTGCTCGTCTTTCTTACCTTCATAACCTTTATCGGTTTGCTCTTTAGGGGTAGATAGGTTGCTGACAAACTTGATGCCTTTGGCATCGCCGTCCATGTACTCATACTGCCAACGCCATTGTGAACCGGTCACTTTAACCACCATGGTGGCTTTATTTCGTGTGTCTTCCATCATGATCACACTGTGGTAAGCAGGGATACCCATGATCACAAAGTCGATCAACAACAGAATAGCAAACGGCACCAAGGTCCAGAATATTTCCATGGTGGTAGAAGGCGCTTTATCCACTACCGCTTTGAAGTTTTTGCTTTTTCTGTGGGCAAAAATTGAGTAAATCATGATGGCCAATACAACAAAGAAAATCACCATGGTGATTAACATGAATTTGTTGTGCACGTGCAATGTGTCTAAGGCCATAGGCGTCACTGGCTCAGGGAAATTCCAGGCATATTCCGCTTGCGCAGAAAGCGATGCCAGCATGGCCGATAGCGCTAAACTAATTTTTGTAAAACCTCGCATAAAACTCACTCCAAAACTAAATTAATTAATTAATATTTTTTAATTTTTGCCTGAGGTCCCGCGCCAATTGGCTGCGCTGCTCATCGTTTATAAAATTTCTACCAAATTCCACTTCATTGCCGTGCGAACTAATAAACAGACCACACTTGCCGTTACTGCCTTTTATCATCGCTACATCGCGCACATTGACTTGTGCCCAGTAGCGCTGAAAAACCGTTGTCGTTATTTCTTTGACATTTTTTTTCTCTACCACCACTCGATCTTGCTCTATGGTAATGCTGTCAAAATCACCCGCATGCGCATACACCGTATGAAAGGCATAAGCAAAAGCAATAATCTCCAAACCAGCAAAAGGCAACACCAACCATGCGCCTGCATGCGAAAATCCCAAGGCAACAATTAAGGCTATGCCCGCCAACACCGCCAACAATTTTAAGCTGTCTTTTTCAGACAATGAATTGTTCGGTCTGGCAATGATTTTATGACCCAAATCGGCTACTGCCATACACGGCCCTTAATAAAAATGCTTAAAGTCCAGGAAATTTTTGCAGGCTAAACGGCCATTTTGCTAGCTCGAAAACACTGTTTCAGAACCGCTCATTAGCATGCTTTTAACTGCGACAATTTGACGCAGAGCAAAAATAACACGAAAAAAGATTTGGCTCAAGGAAAATGTTACATTTTTGTAACATTTACATCACATGGCTGACCTATTAGCTGGCTAGTCTTTTTGGCTAGCTGGCTTTTGACTTATGGGGTTGAATATGCCACTATCCAACCCTATTCATAGCAATGCATGGCGCCTTGGTTAACAAGGCAAAAGCCATTCCATCGCGCAATAAAATTAGGCAAACACACTACCCTCAAATCAGCATGCAAACGCCAACGTCCTCTAATAGCACTTCACTCGCCCATGGCCGCAGCCGCTAAGAAAAAAACAGCCAAGTCGGCATCCGCCACCTTACACGACATCGTCATCATAGGCGCTGGCCCCAGCGGTTTATCGGCAGCGGTGCGTGCCAGTGAACAAGGGCTTAATTACGTCTTGCTGGAAGCCGAGCAAGCACCCGCCAACACCGTGCGCAATTACCAACGCGGCAAATTGGTCATGTCCGAACCTCGTGGCCTGCCCTTGCGCAGCGCCTTACCGTTTACCGCTTCTTCACGTGAATCGGTGCTGCAGACCTGGGAACAAACCATGGCCGAACACCAAGTGAATGTGCGCTATGGCGCCAAGGCACTGGGCATACAAAAAGTGGCCACCGGTTTAATGGTGGAACTGGATGACGGCACTAGCCTGCATACAAAAAATGCCGTGTTGGCCATGGGCGTGCAAGGCAGTTTGCGCAAACTGGAGATTCCTGGTGGCGACCTGCCACAAATTCAATACCAACTGGACGACCCGGACGCCTATAAAAATGAAACCATAGTGGTGATTGGCGGCGGCGACAGCGGCGTGGAAAACGCCATCGCCTTATCGGCGCGTAACCAGGTGATTATTTTGAACCGCGCGGACGACTTCAGTAATTGTAAGGAAACCAACCTCAGTCAATTAACCGAAGCAAAAAAACGCGGCGTATTGGATTGGTTATTGGAGACCAAACCGCAATCCATAGAAGCCAATAGCAGTGGCGACTTCCCCATTACCGTGTTTGCTAACACGCCCAATGGCGTGGAGCGCATCCCTTGCCATAGGGTGATTGCGCGTTTGGGCGCCTTGTCGCCGCGTCCCTTATTGGAAAGCTTTGGCGTCGGCTTCTCCACGCCCGATTTGTATGCCCTGCCGCAATTGTCCTCGCACTATGAATCCAGCATACCTGGTCTGTACGTGATAGGCGCACTGGCCGGTTACCCCTTGATCAAACAAGGTATCAACCAAGGCTACGAAGTCATTGAGCACATTTTAGGCAACCCGGTTGAGCCGGCCGACAGCGCATTATTGCGTGAGAAGTTTGCCAGCTTTTGCACCGACCGCGGCATAGACGATGTGTTGGAAAAGATACGCAAAAGCGTGCCCTTGTTGGCCATGCTCAGCAGCTTGCAATTGCGCGAGCTGGTGCTAGAAAGCAATATATTGTTGCCGCAAGCCGGCGACGTGATATTTAAACGCAACGATTACAGCACCACCTTCTTCTTTATAGTGGAAGGGGAGTTGGACATATTAATAGACGACGATGACCTGCCCGACGGCCACCTTAAAGCCGGCGAATTCTTTGGTGAGTTGGCCTTGGTGTCCGGCCGTCGACGTGCCGGCACGGTGCGTACCACGCAGGCTTGCGTGTTGATCGAAACGCCCAGACGGGTCATGCTGAAACTGGTTGATTCGGTGCAATCCATGCGCCGCATCCTAAATGAAGTGGCGATTAAAACCATCATCCACTTGTGCATAGGTTTGTCGCTAAGTGAAAAAGATTTAAACGACGTGGCCAACAATGCCACCTTAAAAACCTACGCAGCCGGCGAGGAATTGTTCCATGAGGGCGACGAGGCCGACGGGCTTTACCTAATTCAAAGCGGCTCGGTCACCGTTTCGCATACCATAGGCGGCCGTGACGTGGTGCTATTTTACGTGGCCGCCGGCCATTACGTAGGCGAGATGTCCTTGGTATCGGGCGAACCGCGTTATGCCACGGTGCGCGCGGCGATTGCCACGGAAGCGGTATTCATTGAAGCCGGGCGCATGCGCGACATCATTGCACGCAACCCTGAAATACGCGGTGAATTGGACGCGCGCTATTTGCAGCATTTACAAGATCAAGAAAAACGCCAACAACTGGAAATGGCATTTGAAAGTAACCAAGTAGCCGTGGGTCAGCCCAGCCCCTCCAACCTGATTTCCTTTTTAATTCAGCAAGGCGTGGGCGAAGCGACCGACGTGCTGCTGATAGACGAATCCTTGTGCGTGCGCTGCAACCATTGCGAGCAAGCTTGCGCCGACACCCATGGTGGCGCCACCCGCTTAGACCGCGATGCCGGGCCAATTTTCGCCAACATTCGGGTGCCCACCTCATGCCGCCACTGCGAGCACCCGCACTGCATGAAAGATTGCCCACCGGATGCCATCCACCGCGCGCCGCATGGCGAGGTTTACATCGATGACAGTTGCATAGGCTGCGGCAATTGCCAAGCCAACTGCCCTTACGACGTGATACAAATGTCGGAGATACACGAACAAAAAGAACCCAGCATCGTGCAAATGCTATTGGGCATCAAACCCAAATCCGTTCCAGTTGGCAACGGTGCCAAAGTGGCAGTGAAATGCGATATGTGTAAGGACATCAGCGGCGGACCGGTGTGCGTGCGCGCCTGCCCAGTGGGTGCCGCCTTACGCGTTAAACCGGAAGAGTTATTAAACTATGCCGGCGGCACAGGTAACGACGCCAACTTAATCAACGACGATGCGGATTAAAGGTTAACTCATGCAACACAGTAACTTTTTCGACTACAAAAAATACCGCTACTTCAAAGTAGCCGTGGTCATGATTTTGCTCGCCTTCGCCGCCTTTTTGTTGTTTGAACCGGCCGTCGGCCATTACGGCGGCAGTTGGGTGGGTTACGCATTGGGCACGATTTCTGCCGGCCTGGTATTTTGGATGGCCTGGTATGGCATACGCAAACGCCGCTACCGCAGCAGCGGCACTACCCAAGCTTGGCTGTCGGCGCACATATACTTAGGCACTGCCCTGACTTTTATTGCCACCTTTCACAGCGGATTTAATTACGGCTTGAACATACACACGGTGACCTACGGCCTACTCATGATAGTCGTGATCAGCGGCTTTTTTGGCAATTACGCCTACATGATTTACCCGCGCTTGATGACGGAAAACATGGGCGAAGACAATTTAGACGGCTTGCTGTTACGCATCGCCGAAGCCGATAAAATGGCCAGGCAAATTGCCTTAATGATGCCAGACGACATTAACAATACGGTGACGCGCGCCTGCCGCGAGACTTCCATAGGCATCGGTTTATTGGAGCAGCTGCGCGGCTTTCAGCCGGACTGCCCAACCGCCATGGCCGTGCAAGAATTGACCGCGTTGGGGCACGATTTACCGGTGGAACAACGCAAGCTTTACCGTGACCTTTATTCCCTCATGGTGCGCCGCGAATCCCTAGTGAAACGCGCCCGGCAAGATTTGATGTACCGCGCCCGCATGGGCTTTTGGCTGTATTTTCACGTGCCGTTTGCCATCGCCTTAATCATGGCCATGATAGCGCACGTGCTAGCGGTCTTTTTTTATTGGTAAGCGATTTTAAAAGCCCATGATCAATTGCCTGTTAATTAAACTTTCTCACAGCAGCCGCGGCGTGCTATCGCGCAGTTACCGCACGCTCACGTCTGAAGAAATCAGCATAGGCCGCGGCGCCGAATGCGGCATCCACTTACTGGACCCACGCTTGAGTATGCACCATGCCGTAATCAAGCGCATGGACGACGGCAAAATCCATTTGGTCGCCATCAACGGTGAGCTGGCAGTCGATGGCGTGGTGCAGAAAAACATAGAGTTAAGCCACGGCACCTTGGTCAGCATAGGGCCCTATCAAATAAAAGTCGAACCGGCCCCACCGGATGTGGACATAGCCATCTCGCTGATGTTGTTGCAACGCTTACCGGACGATTTTCAAGATTTAAAACTGCGCACCCACGAACCTTTGCGCGGCGCGGCCAGCTTCAAGCGCCGCATGGCATTGTGGATGGCCGCGTTCATTGCCCTGGTCTTTATAGGCTTGCCTTTGGCGCAAAATTTAATCCCCAGCCTCAACCAAACCATGGCGCAATATCCATTAGGTTTTGACCGCGTGTGGAGCCCAGGCCATGTCTCCAATGCGCATTTGCATTTTGGCTCGCAGTGCTTCAATTGCCATGAAAAACTAACCGAACAAGTTAACGATCAAGCTTGCGTCAAATGCCATCAAAATACCGCGCCGCATATCACCGACCCGGCATTGCAAAAACGCGTGTTCCACAGCAGCGGCCGCTTAGCCGATGGCATGCGCTGTGCCGAATGCCACAAGGAGCACAAAGCGCCGCACCCGCTGGCCAAGCAAGACAATAATAATTGTGTGAAATGCCATGCCGACATTAAAGCAGTGGACGCAAAAAGTGCCCTATCCAATGTCAAAGATTTCGATCGCAGCCACCCGGAATTCAAGCTCAGTTTTATCCGCGAACACGCGGAACAGCCTGGCACGACACACATAGAGCGCATTCCTCAAAGCGAAAGTGCGCGCTTAGCCGAGCAATCTGGTTTGAAATTTCCGCACTCGCAACACGTCGGCTTGGTGCAAGGACCGAATGGCGTGATGGACATACGTGAATTAAACTGCAGCGATTGCCACCGAGGCGTAGGCAAAGAAATGCGCATCCAAGCAGTCGAATTTAAACGCGATTGCCAAAGCTGCCACGCCAATCAATTGCAGTTAGGCTTGGGCGACAAAACCTTCAGCGTGCCGCATGGCGATGAAGAAGCAGTAATGAACGCCTTGATCGCCAAGGCGCCCAAGGACAAGGCGCGCTATGCCACGTCCCTGAAAGAAAACGGCTGTGCCTATTGCCATGAAATAGCACCCGAGAAAAAAGACGACAGCGTGCCTTGGCGCGTTAAAAAAGTGACGATCAACCAAGATTGGTTTAGCAAAGCCCAGTTTAACCATGCCTCGCACCGCACGCAAAAATGCGTTGCTTGCCATCAGGTAGAGCAATCCGAAAGCAGTCATGACGTGGCCATGCCAGACAGAAAAAATTGCTTGCGCTGCCATTCGGGTAACAGCCCGAAACCGAAACGCATCGCCAGCAGTTGCATGTCTTGCCACTCCTTCCATAACGCCCATTTAGCTGCGCTTAAGTAAGGCCGGCAGCAGGCTGGTCGAGTAAATTTCCTGAGCCTATTAATTCATTGGCCTTATAAATTTATTGAACCTAGCGGGCCAGCTGCAGACCAAGTTTGTCATCATCAATCATGCGCACTAGGTCATCATGAAAAAACTTCTCGCACTTTGTCTGTTGTTTTCCGCACCCCAGCTATGCGCCCAACCTAGCATAGGGGAATTGCTGCGCCTGCATGAATCCATCGTGCAAATATCCGTTGAATTGGGTAACGGCAACGCCGGCACCGGCACCGGTGTGGTGATCAGCCCAGAATACGTGGTCACCAATTGCCATGTATTGGCCAATGGCAAAGGCGCTAATGTCGCCAAATACAACGACGGCTACAAACCCATCGCCCTAAAAGCCGACTGGAAACATGACTTGTGTGCGCTCAAATTTGAAGGCCTGCCGTTTAAGCCTGTGCAATTACGGGATTCGGCCAGCTTGGCTTTTGAGGAAGAAGTGTTCAGCCTAGGCTACCCAAACGGCAACAACGTGCCGCAGCCTTCTTACGGTTCCATAAAAGCCAAGTACGCCATGGACGGCAGCCTTATCATCCGCTCCAACGCGGCTTTTTCTTTGGGCTCCAGCGGTGGTGCTTTGTTTGATCAAAAGCTAAATTTGATAGGCATGACCACCTTTAAAAGCCCAGGCCCACAAGGCTTTTTTTACAGCTTGCCGGTGGAATGGATTAAGGCATTAATCGCCAGCAAAGACTTGCTGAGTTTAAACACCGACGAAACGCCATTTTGGGCCCTGCCAAGCAATCAACAACCCTACTTTATGCAGGTGGTGATTCCGTACCAAAACCAGGATTGGGCTAGCTTGCATGCCATAGCCGAAGCTTGGACAAAAAACCAACCGGATGCGGCCGATGCTTGGTATTACTTAGGGGTCGCCGACTACGGTTTGAACCACGCGCCTTTGGCTAAAAGTGAGTTGGATAAAGCCTTGCAGTTAAACCCGCAACACCTGGAGGTCTTCATGCAACAAGCGCAGATGGCCTTGCAAGAAGCAGACTTTGCAGCCCTGGATAAACTAAGGCCGCGCATTGCCAGCTTGGACCCTTACGCAGCGGAATTGCTGAGCGAAAAAATGGTGGCTTTAAAACAAACTAAGGCTTTGCCGTCCAATAAATAGGCCGCTGGTCGCTGTCGGTAAAGTCCATCATACTAAGCCGCCTTAAGTTCTCTATGGCTTCGTCCTCGGATATGCCTTGTTTTAAGGCATTGGCCTTGGCAATAGACGCGCCATAAGCTAACCATTTTGGGTTTTCTATGTAGCCATGGTCGGCCATGCACCGGCGCATCACGTTAATCTTACGGCCTTCTTTTTCCAGCACTTGAAAAGCCACCACGGCTTGCATGTGGGCGACGGCGTTATCGGCAATGCCGGCGCATTCGTCAGCAGCTTTCTGCAAGGCCGTTTTCGCTTTGGGCTCGCTGCCGTCAGTTTGATAAAGCGTCCACAGGTAGCCAAATAACGGCAAGCCTATCAACAGTGGAATCACAAAACGTGCTTTAGCCATGGTAAGCCTCCTTTAAAGCCTGCAAGTCTTTTAGCACGGTCTGCGCATGCGTGTTGGGGTCCACACTCAAATACATTTTCGCCACCCGACCGGCTGGATCTATCAAATAAGTATGGCGTTTTGCCAGTTTAAAAAAAGCCAAATTCAGCAAGGCACCGTAAGCTTGCGCCACCTCACCTTGACTGTCCGCCAACAACGGGAAAGGCAAACGGTGCTGGGTGGCAAAGCCGGCATGGGCGGCACGACTGTCCACACTGATACCGACTACCTGAGCGCCCATTTTCTGCAAAGCCGAGTGCTCATCGCGAAAACGGCAAGCTTGTTTGGTGCAACCTGGCGTGTTGTCTTTAGGGTAAAAATACAGCACCAACCAACGCCCTTTAAATTCTTCCAATGTTCTGAGCTGGCCGTTTTGATCCATCAAGCTAAAAGCCGGGGCCTGCGCACCCACTTTTAATTGCACAATGGACGCGGATTTTAAATAGACAAATGCCAGCAGGCCTGCCAGCGCAACAGCTAACAACAATAACTTGATCATGGCGTTTCCCCTAAATCAAAATTGCGTCTGTGGTGGCAGGTGTAACCATCCGGAAACTGCATGATGTATTTTTGGTGCTTGTCTTCGGCTGGGTAAAAAGCTTGGAATGCTTCTAACTGGGTCACTACGGGCATGCCCCATTGGCCGGAGGCATTGACCGTGGCGATGACTTGCTCGGCCACGGTTTTTTGCGCTTCATCTTGGTAAAAAATCGCCGAGCGGTATTGCGTGCCAATGTCGTTGCCTTGTTGATTCGGTTTGGTCGGGTTGTGCACCCTAAAAAATTCAAACAACAGGTGCTTTAAAGTCACCAAATCCGGGTCAAACTCCACCATTAGCGTTTCAGCATGGCCAGTGGTGCCGGTGGTCACTTCACGGTAGGCCACATTGGCGATGTGGCCTCCGGAAAAGCCCACTTGGGTGGCAAGCACACCGGGCATGTGCCTAAATAATTCTTCGATGCCCCAATAACAGCCGCCGGCTAGGTATAATTTTTGTAAATTTTTCATGTTGTCTCTGAGTGCATAAATAAGAAATTGTTCAAACGGCCAAACCTTTTTGTGGCTTATGGCTCATACTAATGTATAACCAATTTATAGAGGTAAAAAATGATTTTTTCCAAGCTAGCCATCCAATTATCGGAATCGGGTTGGATGCCCGATTTTCTTATTCGCTACGGCATACGCCAACTTAGCAAACAACGTTTGATTGAGATTTCTGCTGGCAACACGGAAATGGCCAGTGAGTTTCGCGCGCGCTTTTTTCAAAGCATGCGCCAAGCCCAGATTGCTCCCCTACCGGAAATGGCCAATGCGCAACACTACGAGGTGCCAGCGGCTTTCTTTGATTTGGTGCTGGGCAAGCACCGCAAATACAGCAGTTGCTTCTGGCCTAACGGCGTGGACAATTTAGATCAAGCCGAGCACCACGCTTTAAGTCAAACTTGCTTGCACGCTAACTTGCAAAACGGCCAAAATGTATTGGAATTGGGTTGCGGTTGGGGCTCGTTGTCTTTGTGGATGGCCAGGCACTATCCGGAAAGCCAAATCACCTCGGTATCCAATTCCAAATCGCAACGCGATTTTATTTTAGCCATCGCTAAAAAAGAAAAGCTAAGCAACCTCAATGTCATTACTTGCGACATGAACAACTTTGACATCAAGCAGCAGTTTGATCGCATCGTCTCGGTTGAAATGTTCGAACACATGCGCAATTACCAAGTGCTGTTTGAAAAAATCAACGCATGGTTAGCGCCACAAGGCCAATTTTTTATGCACATTTTTTGCCACAGAGACGTGCCCTACGCGTTTGAAGTGCAAGGCGATGACGATTGGATGAGCCAGTTCTTTTTTTCCGGTGGCTTCATGCCCAGCGACGACACCCCCAGTCAATTTCAATCGCACCTTAGATTAAGCCGGCAATGGCGTTGGGATGGCAGGCATTACGAAAAAACCGCCAATGCCTGGTTGGCCAATATGGATGACAACGAGGCGGTCATCAACGGCATCTTAGCCGATTGTTATGGCCCCGAAAATGTGGTGTTGTGGCGTCAACGCTGGCGCATTTTCTTCATGGCCTGTGCCGAGTTATTTGGCTACCAAGGTGGTCAAGAATGGTGGGTGAGCCACTACCTATTTGAAAAAAATGCGGGCTAAGCATGGTATTTAATATCATCGGCTTTCAAATCGGTTGGTTTGCCTGCGTGTTAGGTGCGGCTTACCAAGCCCCGTGGTTGGGTGTGTTTAATGCCCTTTTCATCCTGATGTTGCACTGCAAACGGTCCCAGCACAAACAGGCGGAAAACAGCTTGTTGTTTCTGGCGGCTTTATTCGGCTTGGTTTTTGACAGCCTGTTGCTGCAATTGGGTTGGGTCGCTTTTGAACCCGTGGCGTATTGGCCGGATGCGTTGTCGCCGCCGTGGATGATAGCGTTATGGGCCTTGTTTGCCAGCACCTTAAACCTTAGCCTAAATTGGCTGAAAAAATACACGCTGCTGGCCTACCTACTCGGCGCCATTTCTGGGCCGTTGTGTTATTGGGCCGGTGAGCGTCTCGGTGCACTGCACTTAGTCAATTTCAATATGGCCATGCTCTATTTAGCCGTGGGTTGGGCCATAGCCGTGCCACTGATGCTAAAACTCGCCACAACCTTAATGAATAAGGAAATAAACCGTGTTTAATTTTGCGCATTATTTACTCACCCTCATCCCCTTGTCCCTGATGGCCATACTGGCTTGGACCTTGAGCTTAAAACACAACAACGTCACCTTGGTGGACACGCTCTGGGCCCTGTTTTTCTTGTTTAGCACGCTGTTTAGTTTTTTTGCTTACGCCGAACCCAGCCTTCGCGCTTGGCTGGTTTTAAGCCTGGTGGCGATCTGGGCGTGCCGCCTAAGCGGGCACTTGCACAAGCGCAACCACAACAAAGCAGAGGACGCACGCTACCAAGCCATACGCGCGCGCAACCAACCCAATTTCAGGATCAAAAGCCTGTACTTGGTGTTTTTATTGCAAGCCGTGTTGGCTTGGATCATTGCCACGCCCTTGCATGCGGCAACGGTCTCAAGCAATGCACTCAATGCATGGGATGCGCTAGGCTTAGTTCTGTGGTTAATCGGCATGTTTTTTCAAGTGCTGGGCGACAGTCAACTGGCACGCTTTGTCGGGCAGGCGGGCAACAAAGGTCTGGTGTTAAGCAGCGGTGTTTGGCGTTATACCCGCCACCCCAATTACTTTGGGGAAGCCTGCATTTGGTTTGGCTACGGTTGCCTAGGCGTAGCCAGCGGCGCTGGGTGGACACTGATCTCTGCCATTTTTATGACTTATTTATTAGTCAAAGTGACCGGTGCAAAATTGTTGGAAGCCGACATCGCCAAGCGTCGTCCCGGCTACAGCACTTACATGCAAACCACTTCAGGCTTTGTGCCTTGGTTTCCAAAAAAAGGCGACTAGCGTATGGCTCGTATGCGATTTCTAAGCACGCTTTTTTTATGTTTGGTTTGCCCCAACCTAGCCGCGGCACAAGCATGGCAGTTTGATGTGTCCATGGATGGCAAGGCCATAGGCACGCATGAGTTTGTCTTGGATGAAAAAGCCGATGGCCAACTGGCCTTAAAAAGTGAAGCGAAATTCAACGTAAAATTTCTGTCGATTAGCGTCTTCAAATACCAGCATCTGGCCAACGAATTGTGGCAAAACGATTGCCTAAAAAAATTGGATGCCAAGACCCAAGAAAACAGCAAAGCCACGGCGGTGGGCGGCACGCAAGAACCGTCTGGGTTTAAGCTCAATGCACCTGTAGCGCTGGAGATAGGCCAACAATGCGTGATGACCTTTGCCTATTGGAACCCAAAAATACTGCAGCAAAAGAAATTGCTGAATCCGCAAACCGGTGAGTACCTGACTACTCAGATTACCGCGCTCGGGCAAGAAAACATAGTGGTAAAAGGGCAGACTAAAAAAGCCGAACGCTATAAAATTCACACCAATAAATTTGTCATCGAGATCTGGTATGGTTTGGATGGCGATTGGCTAGCCTTGCAATCCACCACCCCCGATGGCCGTATCGATTACGCCCTTAAATAAATGAGTTTAAACATGAAAAAAACCTTAATCAGTTCCTTGTGCGTGTTATTGGGCGCATGCAGTTCCATGGCGCCCATACCCACAGTTAAAGAAGTGAAGCTTAATCAGTTCATGGGCGATTGGTACGTGATTGCCTGCATCCCCACTTTCATAGAGAAAGGCGTGCACAACGGCATTGAATCGTACGCCTTGGCCGCCGACGGTAGCATCAACACCACCTTCACCTTTAACCAAGGTAGCTTTGATGGTGAGCTAAAACGCTACCAACCCACTGGCTTTGTCGTGCCCAATAGCGGCAACGCCGTTTGGGGCATGCAATTTGTTTGGCCAATTAAAGCCGAATACCGCATCGTCTATTTGGATGAGGGCTACCAAACCACCATCATTGCCAGAAATGCCAGGGATTACGTCTGGCTG
The DNA here is from genome assembly GCA_903951385.1 of uncultured Pseudomonadota bacterium. Classification (GTDB taxonomy): domain Bacteria; phylum Pseudomonadota; class Gammaproteobacteria; order Burkholderiales; family Methylophilaceae; genus Methylotenera; species Methylotenera hypolimnetica. The sequence continues at coordinate 5,236 of CAJBBQ010000050.1, read as the reverse complement.
ATGTCACGCCAAGCCAGCATGTCCGACCAAGCTTACCAAGGCTACGTGGCACAGATTCAAAGCATGGGCTACGATGTCAGCAAACTAGTCAGAATTCCACACCAGCTTAAAAAATAAGGATAGGCCCAGATGTTTTTTAAAACCCTCGTTTCTTGGTTCGATAACCATGCCGTCGAGACCAGTGATGCCAACCCAGAAAAAATAGAATGCCTTAGGGTGTTGCCCTTTATCGTCTTGCACTTAGCCTGCTTCGCGGTATTTTGGGTGGAGTTCAGCGCCGTTGCGGTTAGCGTGGCCGTGCTCTTGTACCTACTAAGGATGTTTGCCATCACCGGTTTTTACCACCGCTACTTTTCGCACAAGGCCTTTAAAACTTCCAGACCCGTGCAATTTATTTTTGCCTTTTTAGCGGCCAGTGCCGCGCAACGTGGCCCGTTGTGGTGGGCCTCGCATCACCGCCATCACCATGCGCATTCCGATCACCCGGAAGACCCGCATTCGCCTAAACAACACGGTTTTTTTTGGAGCCATTTAAGCTGGTTTTTGGCCAACAAAAACTTCCGCTTGAAAAAAGAACGCATTAAAGATTGGCTGCAATACCCAGAATTGAAATTACTAGACCGCTTCGATGTGGTGGCCCCTTTAGCTTTAGCCTTGGGTCTATTTGGCTTGGGTGCCTGGTTAGAAAACGCCGCACCGCATTTGCAAACCAATGGCCTGCAATTGTTTATTTGGGGCTTCGTGATTTCCACGGTCTTGCTCTACCACATGACATTTACCGTGAACTCCTTGGCCCACGTTTGGGGCAAGCGGCGCTTTTTAACCAACGACGACAGCCGCAATAACCCAGTGATTGCTTTATTTACCTTAGGTGAAGGCTGGCATAACAACCACCACCATTTCCCTAGCTCAGCCAGACAAGGCTTTTATTGGTGGGAAATTGACCTCACCTATTACGGCTTAAAAATCTTAGCGGCATTGGGTTTGATATGGGATTTAAGAAAAGTCCCGGTAGAGGTGTTAAGCCAGAAACGCACCAGCAAATGAAAATAGCCATCATAGGAGCGGGCATCGCCGGCAACACCCTGGCTTACCGCTTACACAAAGCTCACGACATCACGGTGTTTAGCGCCGACAGCCATGTCGGTGGCCACACGCACACGCACTCGGTGCACGCCTTTGGCCGTGACTACCAAATCGACACCGGTTTTATAGTCTACAACAATTGGACTTACCCGCATTTCATCCAATTGTTGGATGATCTGGGCGTGGCCACGCAAGCCAGCCAAATGAGCTTTAGCGTGCGCGATGAGGTGTCCGGCTTGGAGTACAACGGCACCAGTTTAAACAGCTTGTTTGCGCAACGCCGCAATGCTTTTAGGCCCAGCTTTTTGTTGATGATCAGGGACATCCTGCGTTTTAATAAAGAAGCGCCCTTGATGTTAAATGCCGCGGTAGCCGACTTGCCATTTGCCGACTATTTAAAAAAACACCGCTATAGCCAAGCGTTCATTAAGCATTACATCATCCCCATGGGCTCGGCCATTTGGTCGGCATCGCCTAAGCAGATGTTTGACTTTCCCAGTAAATTTTTCATACGCTTTTTTCACAACCACGGCATGTTAAGCGTGGCCGATAGACCCGAGTGGCGAGTCATACAAGGCGGCTCTAATGCTTACGTGGAGAAACTGACTGCCGGCTTTAAAGACAAGATCCGTTTAAACAGCCCGGTGGTTAGAGTCAAGCGCAGCAAAGGCTCAGTGAGCGTGCAGGTGCAAGATCAAGCTGCGGAGAAATTTGATTGGGTATTTTTCGCCTGCCACAGCGACCAAGCACTTAGCCTATTGGCGGATGCGTCGGCAGAAGAGCAAGCCATATTGGGTGCGCTGCCCTACCAAAAAAATCAGATTGTTTTGCACACCGACGCCAGCCTAATGCCCAAGAAAAAATTGGCTTGGGCGGCATGGAACTACCACCTGACCGAGCAAGAGTTAGGCTTGGCGGCGGTCACCTATAACATGAATATTTTGCAGTCCTTGGACTCCCCCGAACCGTTCTTGGTAACGCTCAATCACACCGCGAAAATAGACCCGAACAAGGTTATAAAAAAACTGGACTACACCCACCCGGTGTTCACCCCAGCCGGTGTGGCCGCCCAAACTCGCCATGCCGAAATCAGCGGCGTGAATCGCACCGCTTTTGCCGGGGCTTATTGGCGCAATGGCTTCCATGAAGACGGCGTGGTCAGCGCCTTGGCGGCCTTGGAACACTTTGAACGAGCCACCGCTAAATGACCATGCTTAACAGCTGCATTTATACCGGCCAGGTAAAGCATCAGCGTTACTTACCGGTGCCGCATGGTTTTAACTACGGCTTATTCATGGTGTATTTGGATTTGGCTGAACTGCCACAGTTGTTTAAAGCCTATTGGTTTTGCTCTTGGCAAAGTCGCAATGTAGCCAGTTTTTTTAACCGCGATTACCACCATGGCCAAACAGACGATTTGGCCGGTGCCATCCGTGATTTGGTGTTTAACCGCACCGGCAACCGTCCGCAAGGCCCAATCCGTTTGCTCACGCACATGCGTTATTTTGGCTTTATCTTTAACCCAGTGAGTTTTTATTATTGCTTTGATGCACAAGGCCAAACCTTGCAATGCATCGTCGCCGAAATCACCAACACGCCTTGGGGCGAGCGCCATCATTACGTGCTCGATTGCCAAAACAAACCAGCACCTTATCGGTTTATGTTCGACAAGTCTTTTCATGTGTCACCCTTTTTGCCGATGAACATGGATTACGATTGGCGCTTTCATGCCCCAAGTCATGAGCTATTCGTGCACATGGAAAATGCCCAAGCCGGGGTGAAAAAATTCGATGCCACGCTGACCTTAAAGCGCATAGCCATGACCCCGGCTAACATGCTAAAAGTGTTGCTGCATTACCCTTTTATGACGCTAAAAGTGGTGCTGGCGATTTATTGGCAAGCCCTCAAATTGTGGCTAAAACGCGTGCCCTTTATTCCTCACCCTTAAAAATAGATCTAAAGATGACCACAAGTAAATCCACTATGACACCCGCATTAGGTAAATTGACGCCCAAGCCAAGGCGCTTAGACCGTTTGGCCAAACGGATTTTAATCCATCGTTTGCAGCCATTAAAGCACGGCACCTTGACGCTGATAGACGGCGATCACAGCCTGACATTTGGTGAGGCGAATCGCTTGTCTGCCTTAGCCGACATTCACGTCAGGCTGACCATAAAAGACGCGCAGTTTTATGGTGAAGTGGTTTTTGGTGGCTCCATAGGCGCAGGCGAAGCCTACATGCGCGATCTATACGATTGCGACAACTTGACCAACTTGATACGCTTAATGGTGCGCAATCAATCGTTATTGGATGGCATAGAAAGCGGCTGGGCGAAACTGACCACACCCATCCAAGCGTTTTTGCATCGGTTAAACAAAAACACCCAACAAGGCAGTCGCCGCAATATCTCGGCCCACTACGATTTGGGTAACGACTTTTTCAAACTGATGCTGGACCCGACCATGATGTATTCCTCGGGCATCTTCAGTTCCGCCAAGGACAGCTTGGAGCAAGCCTCACTGAACAAGCTCAAGTCCATCTGTAAAAAACTGGATTTAAAACCGACCGATCACGTGCTGGAAATCGGCACCGGCTGGGGCGGCTTTGCCATTTATGCCGCGCAACATTACCAGTGCAAAATCACCACCACCACCATTTCGCAAGCGCAATACGATTTGGCCAACGAGCGCATTGCCGCCCTAGGTTTGCAAAATCAAATCACCGTGTTGCTGACCGACTACCGCGATTTAAACGGCCAATACGACAAGCTGGTGTCGATAGAAATGATAGAAGCGGTGGGGCATCACTTTTACGACACCTACTTTGCCTGCTGCAGCGCCTTATTAAAACCGCAGGGCATGATGCTGTTGCAAGCCATCACCATCGTCGATCAACGTTACGCCGCGGCGATTAAATCGGTGGATTTTATCCAACGCCACATTTTCCCCGGCAGTTGCATTCCTTCGGTTACTGCAATGCTAGACAGCATCACGCGCGCCACCGACATGCGCTTATTTGATTTAGAAGACATAGGCCCGCATTACGCCAAAACCTTAGCGGCATGGCGGCAAAACTTTTTTGCGCATTTAGCCCAGGTGAAGGAATTAGGTTACCCAGACACCTTCCTGCGCATGTGGGATTTTTACCTATGCTATTGCGAGGGTGGCTTTGAAGAACGCGCGCTGGGCGACGTGCACATGCTATTGGTTAAACCGGAAAATAGACGGGCCGCCAAAATCTGAGCTGCGCCTAAGTTAAATCAAGCAGATGTCATCGCGCCATGGCTATGTTAAAAAAAGAAAACTTTCCCAGTAAAATTTGCGCCACCTGCCAACGCCCTTTTGTTTGGCGCAAAAAATGGCAAGCCGTTTGGCAGGAAGTGAAGTATTGCTCACACCGCTGCCAACAGACTAAAAACCGCCAAAATTGATTGCCGATAAAAGTGCAGTTGGCGCTTTAGCGTTTAATTTTTTAAAGGGTACAATTCAAGCTACCGAGTCATTAGCCACAGGAAACCCATGCAATACCGCCGCATCCCCCACACTGATTTAAACGTATCTGCCATCTGCTTGGGCACCATGACCTACGGCGATCAAAACACCCAAGCCGAGGCCTTCGAGCAGCTCGACTATGCCGTGGCAAACGGCATCAATTTCATCGACACGGCTGAAATGTACCCGGTGCCACCTAAAGCAGACACTTACACGCGCACCGAAACCATCATCGGCCATTGGCTTAAAAACCAGGCGCGCGACAAAATTGTATTGGGCGGCAAAGTAGCCGGCCCCAGACGCGGCATGGATTGGATACGCGGCGGCCCAGCTTGCATGGACAGAGCTAACATACGCGCAGCCATTGAAGGCTCGCTCACGCGCATGCAAACCGACTACATCGATGTTTACCAATTGCATTGGCCTGAACGCAATGTGCCCATGTTTGGCCAATACTTATTTGACCCAGCCAACGAGTATGTGTCTGGTCTATACCAAGAGGGCGAACGCAAGGCATGGGTGTCGATACACAATCAGCTAGAAACCTTGGCTGAACTGATTAAAGAAGGCAAGGTGCGTTACATAGGCTTATCCAATGAACAGCCATGGGGTTTGATGGAGTTTTTACGGCTGGCTAAAGAATACGATTTACCGCGGG
>CAJBBQ010000049.1 GCA_903951385.1 uncultured Pseudomonadota bacterium | reverse complement strand
GGGCGCATTGTACCCGCCGGCGATATTGCAAGGCATCATAGAGATTGCTAGGCACCACGGCTTGGTTATTTTTGCCGATGAAATTTACGACAAAGTGCTCTACGATGGCCACACCCATACGTCCATCGCGTCTTTGGCCGATGACATCTTATTCGTTACCTTCAATGGTTTATCTAAAAATTACCGTACCTGCGGCTACCGTGCCGGCTGGATGATATTAAGCGGTGAGAAGCAGCACGCTAAAGATTACATAGAAGGCCTTAATATGTTGGCCTCCATGCGCTTGTGCGCCAACGTTCCGGGTCAGTTGGCCATACAAACGGCACTGGGCGGTTACCAAAGCATAGACGATTTAGTGGCGCCAGAGGGACGCTTGTGCAAGCAACGTGACGTGGCTTACGAATTACTAACGGCCATCCCTGGTGTGACCTGCAGTAAGCCCGCCGCAGCCATGTATTTGTTTCCCCGTTTAGACCCGGCCATTTACCCGATTGAAAATGACCAACAATTCATTTTGGATTTGTTGTTAGAAGAAAAAGTCTTGTTGGTGCAAGGGTCTGGATTTAATTGGCATGCGCCGGATCATTTCCGGGTGGTCTTTTTACCCAATGTCGATGACTTGACCGAAGCGATCCATCGCATCGCCCGCTTTTTGAAAAACTACAGAAAAAAACACGCAAAATCAGATGGAGCAAAAGCTTGAAGCAACTTAATGTAGGAATATTAGGCCTGGGTACGGTAGGCGGCGGCACCTATGCCGTGTTAACACGCAATGCGGCTGAAATTACCCGTCGTAGTGGTTATGCCATCAATGTGGTGCAAGTGGCCGATAAAAATTTAGCCTTAGCGCAGAGCGTGACTGCCGGCAAAGTGCCGCTAACAGACGATGCGTTTGCGGTGGTGAACAATCCGGCAGTGGACGTGGTGGTTGAGTTGATAGGCGGTTACACCTTAAGCAAAGAATTGGTGTTGCAAGCCATCGCCAACGGCAAGCACGTGGTGACTGCCAACAAAGCTTTATTAGCCGTGCACGGCAATGAAATCTTTGCTGCGGCGCAAGCGCGTGGTGTGATGGTGGCCTATGAAGCTGCCGTAGCCGGTGGCATACCCATTATCAAGGCCTTGCGTGAAGGATTGGGCGCCAACCGAATTGAATGGTTGGCCGGCATCATCAATGGCACGACCAATTTCATCTTAAGTGAAATGCGTGAGAAAGGCCTGTCATTTATCGATGTGTTGGGTGAAGCGCAACGCTTAGGCTACGCCGAAGCCGATCCCACATTCGATGTGGAGGGCATAGACGCCGCGCACAAGTTGACCATTATGTCGGCAATCGCATTTGGTATGCCGATGAAGTTCGATCAGGCCTACACCGAAGGCATCAGCAAATTACAGCAAACCGACATTAAGTACGCGCATGAGTTGGGCTACAGTGTGAAGTTGTTGGGTATCACTAAACGCAGTGAGGCCGGCGTGGAATTGCGCGTGCACCCTACACTGATTTCAGAAAAAAGATTGGTGGCCAATGTCAACGGCGCCATGAATGCGGTCGTGGTTAAAGGTGACGCTGTTGGCCCAACCTTGTATTACGGCGCAGGCGCAGGCGCAGAACCCACGGCCAGTTCAGTGGTGGCCGATTTGATGGACGTTGCCCGATTGGCGGATGCCAGCGCAGCCCAACGCGTGCCTTATTTAGGTTTCCAAGCCGGTCAGCTTAATGACTTGCCTATCTTGCCGATAGCCGCCATCCACAGCGCCTATTATTTGCGCTTACGCGCCAGCGACAAGCCAGGCGTGTTAGCCGGTGTGACCAAAATTTTGGCCGATCGCAACATTTCCATTGATGCCATGTTGCAAAAAGAGCCGGCTGACAATGAAACCGAAGCGGACATCGTGATCTTGACGCACTTAACCCAAGAAAAAAACATGGATGCCGGTATCGCTGAAATCGAAGCGCTGCCTGCCATCGTCGGTAAGCTGGTTAAAATTCGTATGGAAGAGTTAGGAAAATAAATCGGCCTAAGCGGCTGGGTGACGACTGGGGTCAAATCACCCCTTAAATTGAGAGATTTAAATGAAATACATCAGTACCCGTGGGCTATCACCTGCATTAAGCTTCAGTGAAATATTATTGGGTGGTCTAGCACCGGACGGTGGCTTGTATTTGCCTGAGCACTACCCGCAGTTTAGTGATGCCGATTTAAGCGCGATGCGCGCAATGAACTATGCCGATTTGGCCTTTGCTATTCTCAGCCGTTTAATTGACGACATCCCTGCGGTTGATTTAAAGGCCATTATAGATAAAACCTACCGAGCCGATGTTTACGCTTATGTTCGTCCAGGGCAAAACGCGGCCGACATTACCCCAACCTTAAAGTTAGAAGAGCAACTGTACTTACTGTGTTTGTCGAATGGTCCAACCTTGGCCTTTAAAGACATGGCCATGCAATTACTAGGAAATTTATTCGAGTACGTACTGGCTAAAACCGGAAAAACCACCAATATCTTAGGCGCGACCTCCGGTGACACTGGCTCGGCAGCGGAATACGCCATGCGCGGTAAAAAAGGCGTGAGCGTGTTTATGCTGTCGCCGCATAAAAAAATGAGCCGTTTCCAAGCGGCGCAAATGTTCAGTTTGCAAGACAAAAACATACACAATATAGCCGTTAATGGCGTGTTTGATGATTGCCAAGACATGGTTAAAGCGGTATCCAATGATGCCCAATTTAAAGCCCAGTATAAGATAGGCGCCGTTAACTCCATCAACTGGGGTCGCATTGTGGCGCAAGTGGTGTACTACTTTAAAGGCTATTTTGCGGTGACAACCAGCAACGCCGAAAAAGTTAGCTTTTCTGTGCCATCGGGCAATTTTGGTAACGTCTGTGCCGGCCACATCGCGCGCATGATGGGCTTGCCCATCGAGCAATTGGTGGTGGCGACCAACGAGAACGACGTGTTGGACGAGTTTTTTAAAACCGGCGTGTATAGACCACGCGGCTCGGCGAATACCTACCAAACCTCCAGCCCCTCCATGGATATCAGTAAAGCCTCTAACTTTGAACGCTTTATTTTTGATCTTGTTGGGCGTGACAGCGCTAAGGTGCGAGAATTGTGGGCCAGTGTCGACCAAGGCGGCGCCTTTGACATTCATGCCTTGATGGCTAAGGTGGCGAAATACGGCTTTGTTTCTGGCAGCAGCAATCACCAGCAGCGTATGCAGACCATACGCGACACGCATAAAAAATACGCTGTTAGCATAGATACGCACACGGCCGACGGTTTGAAAGTGGCATTGGAAAAACGTGACCCCAAAGTGCCTATGTTGGTTTTGGAAACGGCCTTGCCGGCTAAGTTTGAGGATGCCATGGTCGAGGCGCTAGGCGCCGTGCCGGAACGCCCTAGTGCATTAATTGGTATAGAAGCCTTGCCGCAACGATTTGATGTGATGGATTTCGATGTGGCGGCCATTAAACAATACATAGTCAACAAAGTGAGCTAGCGCATGCAGGTTTATCACGATTTACTCAAGCACGTATTGCAACACGGCCATAACAAAGAAGACCGCACCGGTACTGGCACAAAATCGGTATTTGGCTACCAGATGCGTTTTAATTTGGCAGACGGCTTTCCCTTATTGACCACGAAAAAAGTCCATTTAAAATCCATCATCCATGAGCTGTTGTGGTTCTTGCAGGGCAGCACCAATATTGCCTATTTAAAAGAAAACGGCGTGCGCATATGGGACGAATGGGCCGATGAAAATGGCAACCTAGGCCC
>CAJBBQ010000048.1 GCA_903951385.1 uncultured Pseudomonadota bacterium | reverse complement strand
TTTGCTATTAGCATTCGCGCCGCTGTCCAACAAGGCTTGCACGGTCGCCAAATCGCCTCGGGCGGCAGCCGTCATCAAGTAGGCCACCTCTTCCCCCGCCATGGCCGGCATGATGCCCAGCAAAGCGCATAAACAGAAAGCAAGCAAGCCGTGTTTATGCATCAGGCGCATGGGATAGCCTGACCTAGCCAGCTTTATGCTTGATGGCGGCCAACACCGCTTCACCCAAACCAGCAGGTGAGCTGGCGACGACGGCACCGGCTAATTCTAGCGCGCGTATTTTGTCGACTGCTTTGCCGCTGCCGCCAGAAATGATGGCGCCGGCATGGCCCATGCGTTTACCTGCAGGCGCAGTTTGACCAGCAATGTAAGCGGCCACCGGTTTGCTGATGTGGCTCTTAATGTATTCGGCAGCGGCTTCTTCATCCGATCCGCCAATCTCACCCACCATAATGATGGCTTCGGTTTCGGCATCCGCCTCAAACATTTGCAAGCACTCGATAAAATTCAAACCTTTAATCGGGTCGCCGCCTATGCCCACGCAAGTACTTTGGCCTAAATTTAAGGCCGTGGTTTGGTGCACGGCTTCGTAGGTTAAGGTGCCGGAGCGCGACACAATACCCACCTTGCCGCGCAAATGAATGCTGCCTGGCATGATGCCTATCTTGCATTCATCTGGGGTGATGACACCCGGGCAATTTGGGCCAATCAAGCGTGCGCCGTTGGCTTTTAAGGCGGCTTTCACGTTAAGCATATCCAACACCGGTATGCCTTCGGTAATGCATATAATCAGACCAACCCCAGCGTCACAGGCTTCCAAGATGGAATCGGCGGCGAAGGCAGGCGGCACGTAAATGACACTGGCCGTGGCCGCGGTTTGCTTGACCGCCTCACGCATGGTATTGAACACAGGCAACCCTAAATGCGACTGCCCACCTTTACCCGGCGTGACGCCACCGACCATTTTTGTGCCATAAGCCAAGGCTTGCTCAGAATGAAAACTGCCTTGCTTGCCAGTGAACCCTTGGCATAGCACTTTGGTACTGCTGTTAACTAATATGCTCATAATTATTTTCTTTTTTAAAAATCCCTCACCACAGAGGCTCAGAGACACGGAGAAAAACCAATCCAAACTTTATCTAATGTTTGTAGGTCAGGCTTTAGCCTGACTAATTAACTTTCGGGCTAAAGCCCGACCTAGCTGTTGTCTTTGCGCGTACCCTGCAAAATTATTATAGGGTTTCTCTGTGTCTCCGTGTCTCTGTGGTGTATGGGTTTGACTTTATCAACGTTGAAGTTTGTTAAGCCACGCTTAAGACGGCTTGCTTAGCGGCGTCGGTTAAGCCATCTGCGGAGATGATATTCAAGCCGCTGGATTGCAGCATTTGCTTGCCCAATTCCACGTTGGTGCCCTCTAGGCGCACGATCACCGGAATTTGCATGCCCACGTCTTTCACCGCGGTAATGATGCCTTCGGCTATGATGTCGCAACGCATGATGCCACCGAATATGTTAACCAATATGGCTTTAACATTCGGGTCAGCCATAATGATCTTAAAGGCTTTGGTTACCGTCTCTGCAGTGGCGCCGCCGCCCACATCCAAAAAGTTAGCCGGTGCCCCGCCGTGCAATTTGATTAAATCCATGGTGGCCATGGCCAAGCCGGCACCGTTAACCATGCAACCTATGTTGCCGTTTAATGCGATGTAATTTAAGCCGGCATGATGCGCCACCGCTTCCTTGCTATCCTCTTGCGACCAATCACGTTGTTCGGCCAAGGCTTTTTGCCTATACAGCGCGTTATCGTCCACACTCATTTTGCAATCCAAGGCAAACAGTTTGCCGTCCGTGGTCACAATCAATGGGTTGATTTCTAATAGCGCCAAATCGTTTTCTTTAAACAAGCGGTACAAGCCTTTTAACAAACGGCTGAATGCGGCAATTTGATCGCCGACTAAATCCAACTTAAAGGCCAAGTTACGCGCTTGGTAATCCACCAAACCGTTTAAAGGGCTGCACACCTCTTGCAAAATCTTTTCTGGGCTGACTTGTGCGATTTCCTCTATGTCCATACCACCAGCACTGGAGGCCACCACCACGATGCGTTCCAAGCTTCTGTCCACCAACATGGACAAATACAATTCACGAGCAATCGGCAGGGTTTCTTCTATGAGCACCTGATTAACCGGCTGGCCATCGGGTGCGTTTTGGTAGGTCACCAAGGTTTTACCAAGCAACTCGCTGGCCACCATTTGCGCCTCGGCAGTGGATTTAACCACTTTAACGCCACCGGCTTTACCGCGACCACCGGCATGCACTTGCGCTTTCACTACCCAAGCTGGGCTGTCTATCTCTGAGGTGACCGTAGGGGTTTGTTTGGCTACCGAAATCACTTGGCCACGCGGCACGGGGATGCCGTATTTTTGCAGCAAGGTTTTGGCTTGGTATTCGTGCAAATTCATAACAATACAATTCAAAATAAATGGTATGCACATTTTCGCCCAATTCAGGCAAATGCGCCAGCTTTGGCGGCATATTCTATGGCCATCGCGCAACAAGCGGCGCCTGCGTTTGGCCAAGTGTATAATGGCTATTTTTTAATTAAGTCACCCTTATGCGTTTAGTTGTTCAAGGTTCTGCCATCCGCCACGCCCACCTGGCGCACATTCATCAGTTGAGTGCAACCAGTGTGCAATTCGTGCAAACAGGCGCCCACGCTTATTATTTAGCCAATCAGACGCAAGCCTCGCCAGCCGTGCAAGCGTTTTGCGCCGAGCAGCACATCGATTGCAGCTACTTGCCTGACCAGCAAGTCTTGGCTAAGTTTGGCTTGTGCGTGATGGACATGGACTCCACCCTCATTAGCATAGAATGCATAGACGAAATTGCCGACATGGTGGGCATCAAACCCCAAGTAGCCGCCATCACTGAACGCGCCATGCAAGGCGAATTGGATTTTGCGCAAAGCTTGCGTCAACGCGTGGCTTTGCTTAAAGGCTTATCCGAAACCGATTTAATGCGCGTACTCAATGAGCGCTTAAAACTCAATCCGGGCGCAGTGGAGTGGATAGCCGCCTGCAAAAAAAATAACATCACCACTTTATTAGTTTCGGGCGGCTTCACCTTTTTTG
>CAJBBQ010000047.1 GCA_903951385.1 uncultured Pseudomonadota bacterium | reverse complement strand
GCTTGGTTGAGCCAACGACGCGGGGTAATGCCATTGGTTACATTGGTCATTTTGCCCGGGTAAATTTTATCGAAATCGGCAAACAAATGCTGCTTCAACAACTCACTGTGCAAGGCGGCCACGCCGTTGACGGTATGGCTACCGACCACCGCCAAGTGTGCCATGCGCACGCGTCTGCCGTGACTTTCATCGATGATGGAGACGCGGCGCAACAAATCGGCATCCCCAGGGAAATGGTGATTCACCATGTGTAAAAATTCGTGGTTAATTTTGTAAATGATTTCCAAATGGCGCGGCAACAAGCGGCCAAATAATTCCACCGACCAGGTTTCCAGGGCTTCTGGCATTAGCGTGTGGTTGGTGTATGCAAAAATCTTCACCACCAAACCCCATGCCAAGTCCCAAGCCAAGCCATGCACGTCGACCAATTGGTACATCATCTCGGCCACGCCTATGGACGGGTGGGTGTCGTTTAACTGAATCGCTACTTTTTCTGGCAGCAATTTCCAATCAGCAGGCTTATGCATGTCATGCGCGCTCAAAAAGCGTCGCAAGATGTCTTGTATGGAGGCCGACACGAAGAAATACTGTTGTTTCAAACGCAGCTCTTTACCCAACACCGAGGTGTCGTTGGGGTACAAGACTTTAGAAATGTTTTCGCTGTCGTTGCGCTCTTGCACCGACTTCTCATAATTGCCATCGTTAAAATGGCCTAGATCGAATTCACGCGCGGCTTTAGCCGACCACAAGCGCAGGCTGTTAACCGTTTCCGCCCCGTAGCCCGGCACCGGCACGTCGTAAGCCATGGCCACCACGTGTTCGGCATCCACCCAATGCTGGGCTTCCTCACCGGATTCGGCTTCGTACTTGACCACGTGGCCGTAAAATTTAATTTGGTAAGTTGCTTCTGGGCGTTGGAATTCCCAGATGTTGCCGTAACGCAACCAATTGTCGGGGTTTTCAACTTGCTGGCCATTTTCTATGGTTTGCTTGAACATGCCGTATTCGTAACGGATGCCATAACCGGTCGCTGGAATGGCCATGGTGGCCATGGAATCCAAGAAACAAGCAGCCAAACGACCCAAACCACCGTTGCCCAAGGCCGCGTCGTTTTCCATTTCCACGGTATTTTCTAAATCGCGACCCAAGCTGCTCAAGCCTGCCTTTAATTGGTCATTGATGCCCAAATTAAGTGCGGCATTGCTGAGCATGCGCCCAATCAAAAACTCCAATGATAAATAGTAAACACGTTTCGGGTCATCGCGGTAATAGGCTTCCGCGGTTTTTACCCAACGCTCCACCACGTGATCGCGCACCGTGTAACTGGCCGCTTCATACCAATCTCTGGGCGTCGCGGCATCGCTGGTTTTAAAGCTAGAAAAAATCAAATGATTCTGCAAAGCCTGATCAACAGGCGAAAGCTTAGGCAACACCGCCGCCTTAGCCTTACTTTTTACGGTGTTTTTTTCACCGGCCTTTACCGACGTTTTTGTGGATTTTTTTAATAGATTTTTTACTGCGGATTTCACTGAGCTGGTCATGGTTGCCTTCTATTGCGTCGCTTTAAGGTGGGTCTAGCACGATTAACTTACGAGGGTATTTTAGCAAAAATTGTGCCAGCTATAAATGACAGAGATGCTACCAAAATGTAACGGCAACAAAAAACCCGCTAAGCGGCGCTTAGCGGGTTATGACGTTTGAAGGTCTAAAGTCTAACTTCCACCACAGAGACACGGAGGCACAGAGCCAATCTAAAAATTATTTCCAAGCGCAACGTAGTGAGTTCCCGATGAGCCTATCTAAACATTAGCGCCTATAAAAGCAATCAAGCTTTTGACCTTCTCTGTGCCTCCGTGTCTCTGTGGTGAATCTTTATTAAGTTAAACAATTAAACTGTTCATGCGCTTCACAAAACTGGCAGGGTCATTCAGGCTGCCACCCTCTGCCAGCAAGGCTTGATCAAACAGCACCAAGGCCAAGTCGTTAAATATCGCGTCTGCCGTTTCAGCCTCCAAACGCTTAACCAATTTATGGCCAGGGTTAATCTCCAAGATGGGTTTGGATTCCGGTGCAGTTTGCCCGGCCGCTTTCAACATGCGCGCTAGGTTGCCGGATAGATCGTTGGCATCGCTCACCAAACAAGCCGGCGAATCGGTCAAT
>CAJBBQ010000046.1 GCA_903951385.1 uncultured Pseudomonadota bacterium | reverse complement strand
CGGCATAAGGCGTTGCGACAGCGAAAAAGAATTATTAAGCAATTACGATCGCGTTATTTCCGAAGCGAGCAAGGCTTTTGGCAAGCCTGAAGTGTTTTTAGAAAAATGCGTGGTTTCGCCGCGGCACATCGAGGTGCAAATTCTTGCCGATTCTGAGGGCAACGTAATCCACTTATTTGAACGCGATTGCTCTATCCAACGACGTAATCAGAAGCTAATTGAGATAGCCCCCTCACCGCAACTAAGCCAAGCGCAGCGTGATTACATAGGCGGCCTGGCAGTCAAGGCAGCTAAAGCCGTTGGTTATGAAAATGCCGGCACCGTGGAATTTCTATTGGATTCTGACAACACGTTCTACTTCATGGAAATGAACACCCGCTTGCAAGTCGAGCATACGGTGACCGAGACCATCACTGGTATCGATATCGTCCAAGAGCAAATTCGCGTCGCCTATGGCTTGCCCTTGCAATACGCGCAAAATGAAGTGCAGTTTAGGGGTTATGCCATGGAATTCCGCATTAATGCGGAAGATCCAAAAAACGATTTTCTACCCAGCTTCGGTAAAATCACCCGTTACTACGCGCCAGGTGGTCCAGGCGTGCGCATGGATGCCGCCATATACAGCGGCTATGTTATTCCACCCTATTACGATTCCATGTGCGCTAAATTAACCGTATGGGCGTTGGATTGGGATAGCGTCATAGAACGCGGTCGCCGCGCCTTGGATGACATGTTGATCTATGGGGTGAAAACCACCATACCTTATTACCAAGAAATCTTGAAACACGATGATTTCAAGAACGCGACATTTAATACCAGCTTTGTTGAGTCGCATCCGGAATTGACCCACTATGCCAATAAAATCCCCCCGGAAATGATAGCGGTAGCCATATCTGCAGCCATCGCGGCGCACGAAGGCATATAACAATTAATACGCATTAGAATACAAATTAAATAATAAAGAGTTAAATTATGGCTAAAACAACGCAAACATCAAAAGTACACGTTACCGAATTGGTTCTTCGTGATGGGCACCAGTGCCATATTGCCACGCGTATGCGTACCGAAGACATGTTGCCTATTTGTAGCAAACTCGATGCCATAGGCTTTTGGTCGCTAGAGGCTTGGGGCGGCGCTACGTTTGATGCTTGTGTACGCTATTTAAAAGAAGACCCGTGGGAGCGCTTGAAATCATTGCGCAAGGCTCTGCCCAACTCCCGCATACAAATGCTACTACGTGGTCAAAATTTACTTGGCTACCGCCATTACTCAGACGATGTGGTGCAGGCCTTTGTGAAAAAATCCGCCGACAACGGCGTGGATGTGTTCCGTATTTTTGATGCCATGAACGACACACGCAATCTAAAAGTGTCGATTGATGCAGTGAAAAAAGCCGGCAAACATGCAGAAGGCACCATCAGCTATACCACCAGCCCAGTGCATGACGTGGCGCACTTTGTTGGCATAGCCAAAGAACTTGAAGCCATGGGCTCAGACACCATCGCCATCAAAGACATGGCCGGCCTACTCACACCACAAGCCACCGTGGATTTGGTTAAAGCCATGCGCTCAGCAGTTAGTCTTCCCATTCATATGCACAGTCATGCCACCAGCGGCCTAGCCAGCATGAATATGTTGCGCGCATTAGAAAATGGCGCCGTCATGATAGACACCTGCAGCGCCGCTTTTTCTGAAGGTGCCAGCCACCCAACCACAGAAAGCATGATAGCGGCATTGCAAGGAACCGAATTTGATACCGGCTTAAACATTGCTGCAGTTCAGGAAGTCAGCGCTTATTTCCGCGAAGTGCGTAAAAAATATTGGCAATTTGAAAGCGAATTCTCTGGCGTGGATACCAGGGT
>CAJBBQ010000045.1 GCA_903951385.1 uncultured Pseudomonadota bacterium | reverse complement strand
TGCACTTGCCAATGCGCTTGGACGCTGGCGGCCAGGGCGGCAATGTAATCTGGGTGGTCGTGGTAGCTGCGTATGCTGCGCAGTGCCGGTTGGTTGCGGGTTTTAAGCAGGATGCGGTAGACCGCGTCCATGGCCGAGGCCGTGCTGCTGGCCGCGTATTGCGGGTACAAAGGCAAGACCAAGATGCGGTCGCAATGCTGAGCGCGCAAGGCATCCATGGCCGATTGCATGCTGGGGTTGCCGTAACTCATGCCCAAGGCAACAGCGTAGGGCGATGCAATTTTTTTGGCCAGCGCCTCGTTTAATAAGCGGCATTGGTTTTGCGCGTGCACCAACAAAGGCGAGCCGGCATCGGTCCAAACTTGCGCGTATTTTTCCGCCGATTTCTTTGGGCGTATCACCAAAATAATGCAATGCAGTATCCAGCACCAAATAAAACGCGGGATTTCCACCACGCGCCTGTCCATCAGAAATTGCTGTAAATAGGGACGCAAGGCCTTGGCCGTGGGGGCGTCGGGCGTGCCTAAGTTAGCCAGCAGTATGCCCACTTTCAGCTGGTCGCCGTGGCTGTAATTGGGTTCTTGGTTGAAGTAAGCCATCGTTGGTCTCTTTTATTAGTCTTGTTTATTAATTTTGCGGTTTAATTGCTGTTATTGAGGGCGTTGGACAGCAGTTTTGCCGTCACATCGACTATCGGTATCACCCGTTCGTAGGCCATGCGGGTTGGGCCTATCACGCCTAAGGTGCCCACCACTTGGCCGTCTGCTTCGTAAGGCGCGGTAATCATGCTGCATTCGTCCAAGGCCAAATAGCCGCTCTCGCCACCTATGAAAATCTGTATGCCTTCCGCATGTTGGCTGTTATCCAACAGTTGCATTAAGGAGGTGCGCCGTTCAAACAACTCAAACAGTTTACGTAGACTGGTGACGTTGGTGGACAGTTCGTCGACTTGCAGCAAATTTCGCTCACCGGCAATAATGACGCCATCTTTATCGCCCTTAGCTTGCGTGCTGCTGGCGGCCATGGCGGCTGACATCAAGCGGTTCATGTCGCTTTGCATTTGCTGCAGTTCGCTGTGCAGATTTTGCTGCACTTCTTCAAAGGTTTGCCCGGCGTAGTGGCTGTTAAAGTAGTTGCTGGCTTGCGTCAGTTCACTTGATGAATAGGGTTTGTCAGCCAGGATGATGCGGTTTTGCACGTTGCCGTCGCTGGTGACGATGATCACCAGTATGCGCGTTTCCGACAGCGGTAAAAACTCCAAATGCTTGAAGGCGATGCGTTTGCGCTTAGGTATCATCACCAATCCGGCAAATTGCGTGAGTTGCGACAGCATGTCGGCCGCGCTGTTAATCAGTTCATTGGGGTTGGGTGAGGACAAGCCGCTTTTTAATTGCTGCACGGCTTGGCTGCCCAAGGGTTGCACGGTTAACAGCGAATCGACAAATAAGCGGTAGCCTTTTTGCGTGGGCACTCGACCGGCTGAGGTGTGCGGGCTGGCGATGAAGCCTAAGTGTTCCAAGTCACTCATGACATTGCGTATAGTGGCAGGGCTAACGTCTAAGCCAGAGTGCTGCAACAAGGTGCGCGAGCCTATGGGTTGGCCGTCACTGATGTAATGCTCAACCAAGGTTTTGAGTAAAATTTGCGCGCGTTTATCCATATGGGCTGTATTTTGCCCGATTTATGCTTATCGTCATACTGCTATGCGCTAAATCTTGGTAACTAAGTACGCTTTCCCTTTGCGCAAAAAGCCATCTGTGATTTAATTTCGGCATGACGCTCGCATTCCAATCCATCGCCATCATAGGCAAATACATGAACCAATCAGCCTTGCAATTAATGCGCAAGGATTTGCTTGATTTGGCCGAGCATTTGTCGGCAAAAAACATACAGGTTTGGGTGGAGCAAGAGACCGCCCAGCATGCCAATATCAGCGCCTACAAAACTGCCACCTTAAAAAACATAGGCAGCGAAGTGGACTTGGTGATTGTCATGGGTGGCGACGGCACCATGCTCAGCGTGGCGCG
>CAJBBQ010000044.1 GCA_903951385.1 uncultured Pseudomonadota bacterium | reverse complement strand
TACGCAGCGTTCTATCGATTATTTAGACACCCGCGACTTTGCCATGCGCCCAAGACGCTGGTTAGAACTGCTAAGCAGTTCGCGCGGCACCATTTCATTTAGCCCACCGTTTGGCTATGCGCTATGCGTACGTCGCCTTCGCCCTGAAGACATCGCCCAGTATGACTTAAGCGCCTGGCGTGTGGCTGGCATAGGCGCCGAGCCCATACACGTGGAATTAACCGATCGTTTTTGCGAGTTGCTAGCACCGGCCGGCTTTAATCCAAAATCGTTCGTGCCAAGCTACGGCATGGCAGAAACTTCCCTAGCACTTAGCTTTGCGCCACTGGGCACCGGCGTGATGGTCGATTGGCTAGATGGCGATGACTTAGCCGACAACTTAGTGGCGACCAAAGTCAGTCCAAATACCGGCAGCAGCTTTGTTCGTTGCGGCCCCATATTACCTAAACACCAAGTATTGATCCTTGATGAGCAGGGTAAGCCTCTACCCGAAATGCAAATTGGCCGCATCAACGTGCATGGCCCCAGCATTATGTCGGGCTACTTTGAATTGCCAGAACAAACCCAGCTAGTGCTGTCTGCTGATGGCTGGCTAGATACCGGTGATCTAGGTTACTTGGTTGATGGTCAAATTGTGGTGACCGGTCGCCATAAAGACATGCTGATTATTAACGGCCGCAATATTTGGCCACAAGACATCGAAGCCATTGCCACGCGCCAGCCAGAACTGCGTTCGGTGGATGCCTCTGCCGTCTCCGTGCCAGGTCCAGACCAAGAAGAAATCGCCGTGCTTATCGTGCAATGCAACATCACCGATAGCGAAGAGCAGCAATTGCTCACCCAGCGCTTGCATAGAGAAATACACGAAGAATTGGGCGTCAATTGCGTGATTGAATTGGTGCCACGCCATACCTTGCCGCGCACTTCGTCCGGTAAATTATCGCGTTCTGGTGCACGTAAAGATTACATACTGCGTCAAAAAGCCCTAGCAGAAAACGCAGCCAAGTAAGCCTACCTCATTTAGCTTGCCTAACCCTAGCCTATGGCTGCCTCCCCAAAAAAGAACAAGATTGTTGCCTTAACCGGCGCTACCGGCTTCATAGGCACGGCTCTGATTAAGCAGTTGCAGCAAGCCGGCTGGCAGGTCAAGGCTTTATACAGACCCAAACCAGGCCGATCACCTATCAGCAGTCAGAACCTGACCTGGGTCGCCGGCGAACTAAGCGACCTTCCCTCTTTAACTAGCTTGATGGCTAATGCCGACGCGGTCATACACTGCGCGGGGGCCGTGCGTGGGGTAACGCAAGCCGATTTTGACTTAATCAATGAGATCGGCGCGCGCCATGTCGCAGAAGTGGCCGCTGCACAAAATAAGCCGCCGCGTTTACTGCTTATTTCGTCCTTGGCTGCGCGCATGCCGGAATTATCGCATTATGCCGGTAGCAAAATGCGGGGCGAATTAGCCATTAAAAACAGCCCCTTACGCTGGACCATCTTTCGTCCACCTGCGGTTTACGGACCAGGTGACCGCGAATTGCTACCTCTTTTTCAAAGCATGGCCAAAGGTCTTGCGCCACTCCCCGCCGGGGCGAATGGGCGCTTTTCCATCATCCACGTGAATGATTTAGCGGCCGCCATGGTGCATTGTTTAGGGCAAAATGCCGGAGACGGTAAAACCTTTGAAC
>CAJBBQ010000043.1 GCA_903951385.1 uncultured Pseudomonadota bacterium | reverse complement strand
TCATGCAGTCAATCGCGGCGAGGCGCCGCTCCTACAAGGCGAAAAAGTAACTATGTTATACGCCTAACCCACATTAAAGAGAGAACAACCATGCATAAAAAGCTACTTAGAACCAAGGCCATAGAAGGCCACGGTCATACCGGTTTAAAAAAATGCTTAAGCGCCTTTGATTTGGCTTTATTGGGCATAGGTTGCGCCATAGGCACCGGTATATTTGTGCTGACCGGTATTGCCGCTGCCACGCAATCGGGTCCGGCTGTGGTCTTGTCTTTCATTATTGCCGGCGTGGCCTCGGCCTTTGCCGCTCTGTCTTATGCAGAATTGGCGGCATCGGTGGGTGGCTCCGGTAGCGCTTACGGTTACAGTTACGTGGCTTTTGGTGAATTCATTGCCTGGGTGATGGGCTGGATTTTGCTGCTGGAATACGGCGTTGGTGCCGCGGCCGTGGCCAACGGTTGGTCTGGCTACTTTATCAACACCTTAAGCAACTTCAATATTGTGCTGCCGGAAGCCTTGACCAAAGCACCCATGTTGGGCGGCCTCATTAATTTACCGGCCTTTGCCATCATTTGGTTGCTGACCATCTTGCTGATGGTGGGCGTGAAAGAGAGCGCGCGCTTTAATAACATCATCGTCGTTATTAAGCTTAGCACCATCGCGATTTTTATCGCCTTGGCATCCTTGCATTTGAACACCGACAATTGGCATCCTTTCATGCCATTCGGTTGGTTTAGCACCTTAGAAGACGGCAAAAACATAGGCGTATTAGCCGGCGCGTCCTTGGTGTTTTTTGCCTACTTTGGCTTTGATGCGGTATCGACCGCCGCCGAGGAAGCAAAAAATCCGCAGCGCGATTTGCCCATAGGCTTGCTGGCCTCGCTGGCCTTTTGCACCATTATTTACATCATCGTCTCGGCCTTGCTGACCGGCATCGTGCCTTACAGCGAATTAAACGTGTCTTCGCCGGTGGCCTTTGCCTTGACCAAAATAGGCTACACCTGGGCCTCTACCTTGGTCGCTACCGGTGTCTTGGCTGGCTTGATTACCGTGTTGTTGGTCTTGCTCTATGGCTTGACCCGCATCCTGTTTTCCATGAGCCGCGATGGCTTGATTTCACCGGTGTTTTCCCAGGTGAACCCGGATCGCCAAACCCCTACTAAAATCATCTTGATGTGCGGCGCCATCGTGTCCATCGTCGCCGGCTTCATCCCCTTGGGCGAATTGGCCGAAACCGTCAACATTGGTACCTTGGCCAGTTTTGTCATGGTGTGCGTGGGCGTCATTGTCTTGCGTAAACGCCAGCCGCATCTAAAACGCCCATTTAAAAATCCATGGAACCCCTTGATTCCCAGTCTGGGCATCTTGTCTTGCGGGGCGCTCATGACCTTCTTGCCAGCGGTCACCTGGATGCGCTTTGGTATTTGGATCTTGATAGGCGTGGTGGTGTACTTCGTATACTCCATGCACCACAGCAAATTAAACCATTAACCCAGCACTGCCTGTCGGGCTAAAGCCCGACCTACAAGGCACAATCAATCAACCTACAAAGCACAATCAATCAACCGTAGGTCGGGCTGAAGCCGGCTTATGGCTTGTCCGTGAAATACACCAGCTAAAGCTGGTTATTTGCACGCCATAGCCCGACAAGCACGGGCATAAAAAAAGCCAGCTTTAAGCTGGCATTTTTTATGACATCCCACTTAAATTAAAGTGACAAAATCCATTGAACAATGGTGGTGATGTCCGCATCTTTAACTTGTGGAGACATTGGAGGCATAGGCATAGGACCCCAAACGCCGCTACCACCGGCTTTAACTTTAGCTACCAATTTAGCTTCAGCTGATTTGTCGCCTTTGTATTTAGCCGCTACTTCTTTGTAAGCTGGGCCCAATACTTTTTTATCAATGCTGTGGCAAGCTAGGCAGCCACTTTTTTGTGCTAACGCAGAAGCGTCAGCAGCATTGGCTTGCGCAGCAACTAACATAGTGCTGGCAGCAACGATTGCTAATAATAATGCTTTCATGCTATCTCCTTGATGTGGACTTACTTATTAAACTTATCTATTCCCTACAGCTGGTAATGATACCTACAATTAATGCATGCCACAAGCCGCTTGCGAGGGATATTCCTATAGAGGCTACAATGCCAGTAGCGTTCAATTTTGTTTAGTGCTTACACCGTTTCAACCACGTATTCGGCACTGATCACATGCGTGCGGCCGGGGTTGATGACCACCATGTTTTCTAAGGCATTGGTGGTTTCCACGCAGATGGTTTTACGCCATTCGTCAGGGCTGCCCATGTCGGCCATTTGCGCGGCTTTTTCTGGGCCTGGGCTCCATACCACCGTGGTGTCGCTACCGGATTTTTGCACGTGGATTAAACGGTTGTAGCCAGCATCGTGCACCGTGCAATTGGAGCTGTGGTTGATGTAGACCCGATCAAATTCGCCATCAAAAGTCAGCGCGTTATGCTCCACTTCGCGTTGGTATTTTTCTATCTTGTCGGCGTAGACGCAATCTTCCAAGCCGGTAATTTTCACCTTGGACACATCGCTGATGTTGAGGTAAGTGTGGAAGGCCTCGCCTATGACAAACGGGTGGTCGGCATTATTGGTGGTGGCCAAGTCCACGCGCAAGCGTTTGCCTATGGTAATGGTCACTTTTAGTTTGTATGGGTAGGACAGTTGACGTTTCGCTTCCGGCGTATCGACCATTTCCAGCATGATGCGCGTGGCACCGGTGGGTGTGGCATCGATGTCGATGACACGCCAAGGAATGACGCGGGCAAAGCCATGCGGGCAAAAGGTGCTGTCGGTAGGGTGTGCGCCAAACCATGGCCAGCAAATGGGCACGCCGCCGCGTATGGAACGGCCTTTAACAAAGCGCGCGTTACTGGATAACCATAAAACCGGCTCGGCTAAAAACTTAGGGTGCCAATCTATGACGTGTGCGCCCTGCAGGGCAATGCGCGCTTTGGCCAGTGGGTTGTCCACTTCCAAATATTGCATGCCGGCTTCGTCTTGGCTTTGCATCACGTGGGCGTGCAGTTTCAAACGTTTGGTGGTTTTAAGCGGTTCCGCGTCCTTGGGCTTGGTTGCTAAAGTGGCTGTCGTCATGGTCGGCTGGCTCTTTGATTATTTTTCAATTTGTGACACATCGCGCACCGCGCCGCGCGCCGCACTGGTGCTCATGGCCGCGTAGGCGCGCAAGGCTGGGCTGACCGCGCGTTGGCGATTAACGGGTTTCCAAGCGGCTTTGCCTTTGGCCTCCATTTTAGTGCGTCTAGCATCCAGCTCGCTGTCGCTGATGGCCAAATGGATAGTGCGATTGGGGATGTCTATTTCGATGCGATCGCCTTCTTCCACCAAACCAATGGCGCCGCCTTCAGCGGCTTCTGGGGAAGCGTGGCCTATGCTTAAACCCGATGTCCCGCCAGAGAAGCGACCGTCCGTGAGTAAGGCGCAAACCTTGCCCAAGTCCTTGGATTTTAAATACGAAGTAGGGTAGAGCATTTCTTGCATGCCAGGGCCGCCACGCGGGCCTTCGTAACGAATCACCACGACATCGCCGGCAACGATTTGGTCGGCTAAAATCGCCGCCACGGTTTCGTCTTGGCTTTCAAAGACACGGGCACGACCGGTGAATTTTAAAATGCTGTCGTCCACGCCGGCGGTTTTAACAATGCAACCGTCCAAGGCGATGTTGCCGTACAGCACCGCCAAGCCACCGTCTTGCGAATAGGCATGGGCTTTGTCGCGTATGCAACCCTCGGCGCGGTCGTTATCCAACTCGGGGTAGAGCATGCTTTGCGAAAAGGCGATGGTGGTGCTGATGCCACCTGGCGCGGCGCGGTAGAATTTTTTCACTTCCTCGTCCGTCGTCACCATGATGTCCCATTTATCCAAGGCCTCGCCCATGCTGGCGCTATGCACGGTTGGGCTGTCGCGATGCAGCACGCCGGCACGGTCTAGTTCGCCCAAAATGCCCATCACGCCGCCGGCATGGTGCACGTCTTCCATGTGGTATTTTTGCGTGGCTGGAGCGACTTTGCTCAAGCACGGTACTTTGCGCGATATGCGGTCTATGTCGGCCATGGTGAAATCGATTTCTGCCTCGTGGGCCGCCGCCAATAAGTGCAACACGGTATTAGTTGAACCGCCCATGGACACGTCAAGTGCCATGGCATTTTCAAAGGCTTTGAAATTAGCAATATTGCGTGGCAATACGCTGTAGTCGTCTTGCTCGTAGTGGCGTTTGGCCAAGTCGACGATTAAGCGACCGGCTTTTAAAAACAATTCCTTACGCGCGCCGTGGGTGGCTAAAGTTGAGCCATTGCCTGGCAAGCTCAAGCCTAGCGCTTCGGTTAAGCAGTTCATCGAGTTGGCGGTAAACATGCCAGAACAAGAGCCGCAAGTCGGGCAAGCCGAACGCTCTATGGCCTCGGCTTTTTCGTCACTGACTTTGCTGTCCGCCGCCGCCACCATGGCATCGACCAAGTCTAGTTTCAGTGCTTCGCCTTGCCAGTTTACTTTGCCGGCTTCCATCGGGCCGCCGGAAACGAACACCACCGGAATGTTTAAACGCAGCGCCGCCATCAACATGCCTGGGGTGATTTTGTCGCAATTGGATATGCACACCATGGCGTCCGCGCAATGGGCATTCACCATGTATTCCACGCTATCGGCGATTAAGTCGCGACTGGGCAAGCTGTACAGCATGCCGCCATGGCCCATGGCAATGCCGTCATCGACGGCAATGGTGTTGAATTCTTTAGCCACGCCGCCGGCGCGTTCAATTTCCCTGGCCACCAATTGGCCTAAATCTTTTAGGTGCACGTGACCCGGAAC
>CAJBBQ010000042.1 GCA_903951385.1 uncultured Pseudomonadota bacterium | reverse complement strand
TACCTTGCTCGCTTTTTAGCAAACCGGTGTCGCCCACTTGGCCGCCCGATTCAGCATAGAAAGGCGTGCTGTCTAAGACCACCACGCCTTGCTCGCCTTCGTATAATTGCGGCACGGCGCTGCCGTCTTTGTATAGCGCCAAGACCTTGGCTTGCGTTTCTAAACTGAGGTAGCCTTTGAATTCGGAATTGGCACCGCTGTAGTCTAGGTTGGCGGCCATTTTAAATTTGCCGGCCGAGCGCGCTTGTTCTTTCTGGCGGCTCATGGCGGCATCAAAAGCGGCGCTGTCTACCGCCACATTGCGCTCGCGGCAAATGACGGCGGTTAAATCCAAGGGGAAGCCAAAGGTGTCGTGCAATTTAAAGGCCAAGTCGCCGTTAAAGGTGGTGTTGGCGGATTGGGCCATGCTGGCCAATTCGTTTTCTAAAATTTCCATGCCGTTTTCTATGGTTTCAAAGAAACGGTCTTCTTCCAATTTGAGTGTGCTGGTGATGCGCGCTTGCTCGGTTTTAAGTTCCGGGTAAGCGTCGCCCATTTCCTTGATTAAGTCAGCCACCAAGCTGTGAAAGAAGGCACTGCGTGCGCCTAATTTGTATCCATGGCGGATGGCGCGGCGCACGATGCGGCGCAGCACGTAACCGCGGCCTTCGTTGCCAGGGATGACGCCGTCGGCAATCAAGAATGAGCAGGCGCGGATGTGATCGGCCAGCACTTTTAAGCTAGGGCTGTTGAGGTCGCTGGTGTGGGTCGCCCTAGCGGCCGCGGCGATCAAGCCTTGGAATAAATCGATTTCGTAATTGGCGTGCACGTGCTGCAATACCGCAGCTAAACGCTCCAAGCCCATACCGGTGTCGACGCTGGGTTTTGGCAGTGGGTGCATGACGCCGGCTTCATCGCGGTTAAATTGCATGAAGACGTTATTCCAAATCTCGATGTAACGGTCACCGTCTTCATCGGGGCTGCCCGGCGGGCCACCAAAATGGTGATCGCCGTGATCGTAGAAAATCTCCGTGCAAGGGCCGCAAGGACCGGTGTCGCCCATCATCCAGAAGTTGTCTGAGGCATAACGCGCGCCTTTGTTGTCGCCTATGCGTATGATGCGGTTGGCCGGCACGCCTATGTCGTTTAGCCAGATGGCGTAGGATTCTTCGTCCTCGGCATAAACGGTGACGGTGAGTTTGTCTTTAGGCAGTTTGAATACTTCGGTCAGCAATTCCCAAGCGTAGCTGATGGCTTCTTTTTTGAAGTAATCGCCAAAGCTAAAGTTGCCCAACATTTCAAAGAAAGTGTGGTGGCGCGCCGTGTAGCCGACGTTTTCTAGGTCGTTGTGTTTGCCGCCTGCGCGCACGCATTTTTGGCTGGTGGTGGCACACGTGTAGCTGCGTTTATCAAAGCCCAAGAACACGTCTTTGAATTGGTTCATACCCGCGTTGGTGAACAACAAGGTCGGGTCGCCGTGTGGCACCAATGAGCTGGACGACACCACTTGGTGGCCTTTTTCGACAAAGAAGGCTAGAAAGGCAGAACGGATTTCATTGCTGCTGGGTTGGCTGCTGAGTTTAATGGTCATAGTTTTACTGCGTTTCTTATGTAAAAGCCAGGCTAACTGGCTGGCTCGTCGTTCGTTATGCTGCTCAATACTTTTTTAATCACATCAAAGCTAAAGCCGCGGCTTTGTAAAAACCGGGCTTGCTTGGCCCATTCCTCACGGCTGCTTGGCGCCCCTCGGTATTTCTTTAAGCACACGGCTTTGGCGTTTTCCAGTTCGTGGACTTTTATTTCTTCCACGGCACCGGCAATTAAGTCTTCGGCTACGCCTTTTTCACGCAGCTCGCTGGCGACTTTGGCGCTGCCGTAACGCACTTTTCTGGCGTGCACCAATTGCTCGGTAAACCTCGCGTCGCTTAACCAGCCGCGCTTTTTAAAATCATCCAATATGGCCGGAATGTCGTCCGACTCTTCCGCATAGGCCTTTAGTTTTTGCGCCAATTCAACATAAGAATACTCGCGCTTACCCAAGTAATCCAAGGCGCGCTGGCGCAAACTTTTAGCTTGGTAAACGATGGCTGACCCCGCTTAAGTCTGTGTTGCTAGTCTTCTTCGGCTTCCGCGCGAACCGCTGGCATGGCTTCGGCGATGGCTTTCATGTTGGCACGAATTTTTGCATCAATTTCATTGGCGATCGTTGGGTTGGCTTTCAAGAAGTCGCGTGAGTTGTCTTTTCCTTGGCCGATTTTTT
>CAJBBQ010000041.1 GCA_903951385.1 uncultured Pseudomonadota bacterium | reverse complement strand
TTACCCGATTGCCTTTTTGGGCACCATGAAGCGTGGCGCTATTTCCGTGCCTACTTCCACCTTGCTGACCGCCGAAGAAGTGGCCTACTTGGCTAAAGATTCGACTGCCACGGTGTTGGTGACAGACAAGGCAGCGTGGCCGGCTTTGCAAGACCATTTATCCAATTTGCCGAATTTAAAGCATGTGTTTCTATCCGGTGTCGGTGAGATTCAGCCGCATGCTAGCTTGCAGGTCAGCGATTTAAGCCAACAATTGGCCGCCATCAGCCATTGCGAAGGCAACCATGCCACGGCTGCCGATGACCCTGCCTACTTGGTTTACACCTCGGGCACCACCGGTTACCCCAAAGGCGTGTTGCACGCCCACCGTGCCTTGATTGGCCGTGAGCCCGCTGCTAAATATTGGTTTAATTTTGCCGAAGACCAACAAGATCGCATCATGCACTCGGGTAAATTTAACTGGACCTATGTATTGGGTACCGGCTTGATGGATCCTTTGTATTTGGGTAAAACCGTGATCGTGCACGAAGGCAAAAACGATGCCGATTTGTGGACGCGATTGATCGCTAAACACGCCGCCACCATTTTTGTTGGGGTGCCCACCATATACCGTCAAATCATTCAAAAATCGACGGCTGCTCAGGCCGATGTGCCTAGCTTGCGTCACTGCATGAGTGCCGGTGAGCATTTGTCGGACGAAGTGTTGCAGCAATGGCGTGGCCGTTTCGGACGCGATATTTTTGAAGCCGTCGGCATGAGTGAGTTCTCCTATTACTTAAGTCAAAGTGTCTTTAGACCGATACGCCCAGGTTCTGCCGGCTTCCCGCAACCCGGCCATGCCATACAATTGCTCAACCCCGACACCTTAGAAGCCTTGCCGCCAGGTGAGGAGGGCATGATATGCGTGCCCGATAGCGACCCCGGTTTGTTCTTGCGCTACTGGAATCTGGATGAAGAAACGGCCAAGTACAAGCACGATGGCTGGTTCTTTACTGGCGATTACGCGCGTTACGATGCCGACGGTTACATCTGGTTCTTGGGCCGTAAAGACGACATCATTAAGAGCTTTGGCTACCGCGTGTCACCCTATGAGATCGAACGCGTGTATAAATCGCACCCAGCGGTGGCGGATTGCGCAGCGGTGGGCGAAGAATTGGAAAAAGACAAATTATTGGTGGTCACCTACGTGATCTTGCAGCCCGATGCCACTGTCACGGCCGATGAATTATTGGCTTTTGGTAAACAGCATTTGGCGGCCTACAAAACCCCAAAAACCGTGTATTTGACCAAGGATTTCCCCCGTACCAAAAATGGTAAAATCCTACGCAAGGACATCAACAACCAAATTGCCTACGCCAAATCAGCCAGGTAAGCCAAGTTAACGCAACGCTAAAGCCAATATGACCACCATCAAACAAAACGATTTTATAGACAGCGTAGCCGATGCCCTGCAGTACATCTCCTATTACCATCCGCTGGATTACATCCAAGCTTTGGGCCGTGCTTATGAAGCCGAGCACTCGCTGCCAGCCAAAGACGCAATTGCACAAATCTTAAGCAATTCGCGGCTGTGCGCCGAGGGCAAACGGCCGCTATGCCAAGACACCGGCATCGTCGTGGCTTTTGTGCAAATCGGCATGCAAGTAAAGTGGGACGCCCAGTTAACGGTAGAACAAATGGTCAACGAGGGCGTGCGTCGCGCCTACACCTTGCCTGAAAATAAGCTCAGGGCCTCTATTGTCAGTGACCCAGCGGGTAAGCGCGGCAACACCAAAGACAACACCCCGGCCGTGGTGCACGTGTCCATGGTAGCGGGCGATAAAGTTGAAATAAGCATTGCCGCCAAGGGGGGCGGTTCAGAAAACAAAGCCAAACTGGCCATGCTCAATCCCAATGACAGCATAGTCGATTGGATACTGGAAGTGGTGCCTAAAATGGGTGCGGGCTGGTGCCCGCCTGGCATGCTAGGCATAGGCATAGGCGGCAGCGCCGAAAAAGCCATGTTGCTGGCCAAAGAATCCTTGATGGCGCCCATAGACATACACGAATTGCAAGCGCGTGGCGCCAACAATCGCATAGAAGAATTGCGCTTGGAAATTTTTGAAAAAGTGAATGCGCTAGGCATAGGCGCCCAAGGTTTAGGCGGGCTGGCCACGGTGTTGGACGTAAAAATATTGGATTACCCGACCCATGCCGCCTCATTGCCGGTGGCGATTATTCCTAACTGCGCCGCAACGCGCCATGTGCATTTTGCATTGGATGGCAGTGGCCCGGCGCAATTAACGCCGCCTAACTTAAACGATTGGCCGCAAGTGCAGTGGGCACCCAGCAGTGCCGCCTTAAGGGTGGATTTGGATAGTGTAACGAAAGACAGCATACAGGCCTGGCAACCAGGCCAAACCCTGCTGTTAAGCGGTAAATTATTAACCGGTCGCGATGCCGCGCACAAACGCATTGCCACCATGATGGCCAAGGGCGAGCCCTTGCCGGTGGATTTCACTAATCGATTTATTTATTACGTGGGCCCGGTGGATGCGGTTGCCGATGAGGCGGTAGGGCCGGCTGGCCCGACCACGGCCACGCGCATGGACGGTTTCACCGAGATGATGTTGGGTCCTGTGGGCTTGTTGGGCATGGTCGGTAAAGCCGAGCGTGGCGATGAAACCATAGCGCTGATCGCCAAGCACCGTTCGGTGTATTTAACCGCAGTGGGCGGGGCAGCCTATTTGGTCAGCAAAGCCATTAAGAAAGCCGAAGTGTTGGCTTTTGCCGATTTGGGCATGGAAGCCATCTACGAATTTACCGTAGAAGACATGCCGGTCACGGTCGCCGTGGACAGCCATGGGGAGTCGGTGCACCAAACTGGACCAGCATTGTGGAAAGAAAAAATCGCACAGCAAGCCATACAATTGCATGTAAAGTAATGGGCAGCGCAGGATTGCGCGGACCAAGCTAAACATAAGCTGGCCCGTTTGCCGATCAAGCAATGTTAAAAAATGACGTGGGAGAACACGCTATGCCAGCACTTAAGTTAGGCCGCAAGCTAACATTGTGTTTATTGCTATTGCCGTGCATGGCCCACGCTACCGACTTATTGGGCTATTTGACCGATCAAGACGGTCGCTATATTGGGCCATCGGTCGCCGATAACATTGCTTTGATGGACACCGATAAAAATGGCTTTGTCGATGTGTTTGAAGTGCGGGCGTTTTTAGAATTAAAGCACGGCAAGGGCTATGAAAAAGAGCTGATGGATAAAATGGAAGCCTCAGCCAAAGGCCAAAGTTGTGGCACGCCTTTTGCTAATAGTATTTACCAGTAGTGCGCCGGCCTATGTTAACCGGGCCTAGTATACCCGGGAAAATTAACGCAGCTAAAACCAAGTCTGGCTTGCAAATTGCTATAATCAACCCTTAACTATTAACCAAACTAAAGATTGCAAACACCATGTTAAAAGCTTATCAAATTCACGTTCAAGAACGCGCCGCACTGCAACTGCCACCTTTGCCACTCAACGCCGAACAAGTCGCGCAAGTGGTTGAATTGCTAAAAAATCCGGCGGCCGATCAAGCCGATACCTTGCTGGATTTAATTACCAATCGCACACCTGCCGGTGTGGACCAAGCCGCTTACGTTAAAGCCGCTTTTTTGTCTGATATTGCCAATGGCGTGGCCAAGTCACCGGTAATTAATCCGGCGCACGCGGTGCAATTGTTGTCCACCATGTTGGGCGGCTATAACGTGCAAGCCTTGGTGTCCTTGCTGGACACGCCTATGGCCGAAGCGGCTGTCGCGGCTTTAAGCAAAACCATATTGATGTTTGATGCCTTCCACGACGTGGCTGAAAAAATGCAGGCCGGTAACCCGCACGCGAAAAAACTCATCACTTCATGGGCCAATGCCGAGTGGTTTACCCAAGCGCCGGCTTTGGCCGCAGAGATTAAACTGGTGGTGTTCAAAGTTGATGGCGAGACCAATACCGATGATTTGAGCCCAGCACAAGATGCTTGGAGCCGCCCAGACATTCCTTTACACGCCAAGGCCATGTTAATCAATAAAATGCCAGAAGGCTTGAACACCATAGCCAATTTGCAGAAAAAAGGCTTGCCTTTAGCTTATGTTGGCGATGTGGTTGGCACCGGTTCATCAC
>CAJBBQ010000040.1 GCA_903951385.1 uncultured Pseudomonadota bacterium | reverse complement strand
TGCAAATAACGCGCGCACAATTCCGCGCCACTGCCTTTAGGGCCTATCAACAATACCGGCGCCGGGCTGACATTGGCGGCGATTTTATCCAAGCGCTCTTTCAGCGCCGTGATGATGGGGCTTTTGCCGAGGCTAGCTAAATTCATGGCCGATTTAGGCCGTTGTTCACCGTGTTTTAAAGCGGTGCTGACGGTTTTTAACAGTTTTTGTAAGGCAATCGGTTTTTCTAAAAAATCAAAGGCACCGATGCGCGTCGCTTCTACCGCCGTGTCTATGGTGCCATGCCCAGACATCATCACCACTGGCATGGTCAACATACTGCTATTCACCCATTCTTTAAGCAAGGTGATGCCATCGCAATCGGGCATCCAGATGTCCAACAACACCAAGTCTGGCCGTTCCTGCAACCTGGCTGCGCGAGCGGCAGCGGCATTCTCTGCTAACTGCACGCGATAACCTTCGTCTTGCAAGATATCGCGCAACAATTCGCGTATGCCTATTTCGTCATCGACCACTAATATATGTTTTGCTGCCATGCTGATTCTTTTATTTCTCTATGGTTGTGTTACTAAAATAACTGTTTAAATTCAGTTGCGGCCTAAGCTGATGCGTCCAATGGCAGGCTGATGGTCACTACCGCCCCGCTGTTTGGACTATCGGCCAAATCGGTATCAAGGTCGCTTAAATTCTCAATTTTGATCCAGCCTTTATGCTCTTCTATGATCTTCTTGACGATGGCCAGACCCAAACCGGTGCCGTGCGATTTAGTCGTCATGTAAGGCTCAAAGGCATGCGCCAACATCTCGGCTGGGAAACCGGTGCCGTTATCCGTCACCGTCAATACCAACATGGGGCCTACTGATTTAGTTTGCACTTGGATTAAGGCGTCGCTTTGATCGATTAAGGCATCTTGGGCATTTTGCAGCAAGTTGTGTATCACTTGGCGCAACATGGTGCTGTCGCCCTTAATGGCAGGCGCTTGTTTTTCCAAAGACAAGTGCAATTTCCTGGCCGGCAAATCGTAAAACGACACCACTTCCTGTATGAGTTTATTCAAATCCAGGGCTTGCAATTGCGGCGCGGGCGAGCGGGCATACTCACTGAATTCATTAACCATGCGTTTTAAGGCATCGACTTGATTAACGATGGTGGCGGTCGAGCGCTTCAGCATGTCGGCATCGCTGTCATCCAATTTGTCGACTAATTTATGCGCCATGCGCTCGGCCGACAACTGTATGGGCGTCAATGGGTTTTTAATTTCGTGCGCCAAGCGCCTGGCCACTTCCCCCCACGCGGCATCGCGCTGCGCTTGTATCATGGTGGTGGCATCGTCAAACACCGCCACGTAACCGCCATCCGGTAATCGCGTGCCGCGTAAGGTGAGTATTTGCTTACCTTGACCGCTGAGCAATTCTATCTGGGTAAACAACTCGTCCTTAGTAGTTTCAACAGCCGTGTCTATTGCGGTATCGTCTCCCACGGCATGCTGATTGTGCATGGC
>CAJBBQ010000039.1 GCA_903951385.1 uncultured Pseudomonadota bacterium | reverse complement strand
CATTGGTATCGTGCTCTACATCGCCGCCCTCTGGATTTCCGGCGTGATGGAAGGCTTAATGTGGCGTGCTATTAATGCAGACGGCACCTTGACCTACACCTTTGTAGAAAGCGTAAAAGCTAAAACACCTTACTACATCACTCGTATGGTAGGCGGTCTGCTTTATCTAAGTGGCATGTCCATCATGTTGTGGAACGTCATTAAAACAGCAACCAGCGGTAAAGCGGCTACCCATGCCATTCCTGCTGTCACTGCTCACGCTTAAGGAAACCATTATGTCGAATCATGAAACAAAAAAAGGCTTTAGCCACGAAAAGATTGAAACCAGTAACTTTCTAATGATAGTGCTGATTTTAGTGACGGTTGCATTTGGCGGATTAGTGGAAATCGTACCCCTGTTTTTCCAAAAATCCACCACCGAACCAATCACTGGCTTGCAGCCTTACACTGCAGTTCAGTTAGCTGGACGAGATATCTACACGCGTGAAGGTTGTTACAACTGCCACTCACAAATGATACGTCCGTTCCGCGCAGAAACCTTGCGTTACGGTCACTACTCTGTAGCAGGTGAATCCGTTTACGACCACCCGTTCCAATGGGGTAGCAAACGTACCGGTCCAGACCTAGCTCGTGTTGGTGGAAAATACAGCGACGAATGGCAACGCATCCACTTGATCCAGCCTAGAGATTTGGTGCCTGAATCCATCATGCCCGCTTACCCTTGGTTAGAAAAGGACTTGGTCGATGCAGAAGCCATGCCGGCCCACATGAAAGCGTTACGTGCAGTAGGCGTGCCATACACTGACGCAGACATCGCCGGTGCAGCAGAAGCCACTAAAGGCGTCACCGAATTGGATGCCTTAATTGCTTACTTACAAGTTTTAGGTATACACCTTAAATAATTGACTTGGATGGGATTGAATCAAATGGACATTAATTCGTTACGCATCTTGACCACTATCGTTAGCTTTATTGTATTTATCGGCATCCTAGTTTGGGTTTGGCAACGCAGAAACACCTCAGACTTTAAAGACGCAGCTAACTTACCGTTTAAAGATGACCAGAATTAAATAGACTATAGATAAAAATTGCCGCTCATAGTGGCAGTAAAAACCAAAGGAAAACAAAATGAGTGACTTTACGAGTAATTTTTGGCCAGTATTCATTACCGCCATATCCTTGCTTGGTATATTCGGTTGCGCCCTCCTGCTATGGCGTACCAGCAAGATCAAAGTAGAAACTAGCCCAGATGGCACTAATGGGCATGTTTGGGATGAAGACCTGCGTGAAATGAACAACCCGCTGCCACGCTGGTGGGTAGGTATGTTCGTCTTGACCATTATTTTTGCCTTATTTTACCTAAGTGCTTACCCAGGCTTGGGCGATTACGCCGGTAAATTGGGCTGGTCACAAAACGGTCAATACGATCAAGAAGTGGCCGACGCCAACAAAGCCTTAGAGCCTTTGTACGCAAAATACACCGCCATGGCGACAGAAGAATTGGCCAAAAATCCGGATGCTAAAGCGATTGGTGAGCGTTTGTTCATGAACAATTGCTCACAATGCCACGGTTCAGATGCTAAAGGCAGTCGCGGCTTCCCTAATTTGGCTGACCAAGATTGGATTTACGGCGGTAGCCCAGAAAAAATCAAAGAAACCATCACTGGCGGTCGTATCGGCATGATGCCACCTATGGCAGCAGCCGTGGGCAATGCAGAAGACGTTAAGAATGTGGCCAACTACGTGTTAAGCCTATCCGGCAGCATGCACGATTCTGGGCGCGCAGGATTAGGTAAAGAAAAATTCACGGCTTGTGCCGCCTGTCACGGCGTTGACGGCAAGGGCAATCAAGCGATTGGTGCACCTAACCTAAGCGACAAAATATGGCTACACGGTGCTGGCGAAGCGGCCATCATCAAACGCGTTAATGAAGGTAAGGTTAACCAAATGCCAGCCCAAGCTGGTCGCTTAACCGATGCACAAATCCACGTGCTGGCTGCCTACGTTTACGGTTTATCTAACAAATAAACCCTGGCAAATTAAAGCAAGCCAACCCTATGAAGTTGCATGCAGTTATACTGTATGCAACTTTTTTATTCGCAAAACCTAGCTAAGTTTGAAAGAGAGTCATGTCCAATACGCCAGATGAAAAGAAACCCAGCAAGGCTACCCCAAAAAAGGCGCCTGCTAACGAGGTAGTTATTTCACTCTACGAATCACAAGACAAAGTTTACCCTCGCAGTGTATCTGGCTTCTTTACCCAATGGCGTTGGGCCATGATCTGGATTACCCAACTGTTCTTTTATGGCGTGCCTTGGTTGGAATGGGGCCAACGCCAAGCCTTATTGTTTAACCTAGAAAGCAAACGGTTTTACATATTCAAATTGGTCTTGTACCCACAAGACCTGATTTACCTTACGGCCATCCTCATTATCTCGGCTCTGTCCTTATTCTTGTTTACCGCCATCGCCGGGCGCCTGTGGTGCGGCTACACCTGCCCACAAACCGTATACACGGAAATCTTCATCTGGATAGAACGAAAAATTGAAGGTGATCGTGCCACGCGCATGAAACTCGATGCGGCTGCCATGTCCCCTGAGAAACTCGCACGCAAGGGTGCCAAACACTTCGTTTGGATTGCCTTCGCCTTATGGACTGGCTTTACCTTTGTTGGCTACTTCACCCCGATACGCGAATTATGGGCCGCCGTAATGAGTTACAGCCTTAGCCCATGGGAAATGTTCTGGGTGTGCTTCTACGGTTTCGCCACATACGGCAACGCCGGCTTTATGCGCGAACAAGTCTGTAAATACATGTGCCCATACGCACGCTTTCAAAGCGCCATGTTCGACGATGACACCTTAATCGTTACCTACGATGAAGCCCGTGGCGAACCGCGCGGCGGACGCTCACGCAAAGCCGATGCCAGCTCACAAAAACTTGGCTCTTGCATAGACTGCAACCTGTGTGTGCAAGTCTGCCCTACCGGTATAGACATACGCAAAGGCCTGCAATACGAATGCATAGGCTGCGGTGCCTGCGCCGACGTGTGCGACACGGTGATGGATAAAATGGGCTACGAACGCGGCCTGGTTAAATACTCCACGCAAAATGCCATTGACAACAATTGGACGCACAGCCAAATGCTGCGTCGCATCCTGCGACCACGTGTATTAATTTACGCCAGCATCTTGCTGCTGTTAATTGCTGCACTGATGGCCAGCTTGTGGTTTAGAACACCGTTCCGTGTGGACGTGGTGCGTGACCGAGGCGTGATGGCACGCCTAAGCGACGACGGCAAACTAGAAAACGTCTACCGCTTACAAATCATGAACGGCACAGAGACACCGCAACATTTCACCTTAAATGTAACGGGTATTGATGGCATAGAAATCGAAACCGAAGCCGCTAGTGATAACGATGATGGTGAAGACGACATTAAGACCATCTTAGTTAAGCCTACTGAATCACGCTGGGTGATAGTCGATTTAAAAATACCGGATGGCTCATTGGACAGCGGTTCACACAAAATTAAATTTGAGATTGAATCGATGGAAACCAAAGACGTGGTGTCGGAAAAATCGGTCTTCTTGGTGCCACGCTAACACCCACTCGATTCATAATGGGCGATGGGCTGGCTAATTAAAAGGAAAAGCAATGCAAGAATTGGATACTAAAGCTTGGTGGCGCTACGGTTACGTTTGGTTTTTAATTTCCGGACCACTGACGGTCATTATTGCCGGCGTCATCACCGCCTACATTGCTGTCAACAGCCCTGACCCGGTCATCGATCAGAATTATTACCAGCACGGTCTAGACATCAATAAAACCTTGAAAGCGCAAAAAGACAGTCTGGCCCCCGCTATACAAGCGCGCAACCACGCTGCTACCGGCGTCACCCCAACCCCCGCCACGCAGCCTTAAGCCATGCACGCCCAAACCGATATTCTCATCATCGGTGCTGGGCCTAGCGGTTTATGCTTGGCCAGTGCTTTAGCTAAAAACGGCTTAAATATCACCGTCCTTGAACGCCAAAGTCTGGCCAACATTGCCCAACCGGCTTTCGATGGCCGCGAAATTGCTTTAACCCACCACTCCGTTCAATTGCTAAGCGACCTAGGCGTATGGCAGCACATACCGGCGCAAGCAATTTCTAGACTACGCGATGCCCGTGTGTTTAATGGCAGTTCCTTGCTATCACTCAATATCGGCCATGACTTAAGTAACAAAAGCGAATTGGGTTACTTGGTGGCCAACCATGAAATCCGATTGGCGGCTTACACTGTGGCGGCAAGCCACGCCAGCATTAGCCTCCAAACTGAATCGCAAGTGCAACACATACAGCAGGACAAAAAAGGCGTACGCGTAAGCCTTAGCAACGGCGATGTGATCAGCAGCCAATTACTCATCGCCGCCGACAGTCGATTTTCGGAAACACGCCGAGCCATGGGCATCGCCGCCGACATGCACGACTTTGGCAAAACCATGCTGGTCTGCGTCATGGCGCACACACAGGATCACGAGCACACGGCCTGGGAATGGTTTGATTACGGGCAAACCTTAGCCCTCTTACCCATGAATGGCTCACAATCCTCCGTGGTGATCACCCTAGCACCCGATGAAATGGCCGAGTTGATGAAGTTAACTGACCTGGAATTTAACCAAGTGGTGACGGCCAGATTCAAGCACCGTCTTGGCGCCATGCGCTTACTGTCAACACGCCACACCTACCCCTTGGTCACGGCCTATGCCAAACGGCTGGTCGGGCCGCGCTTCGCCCTAGTCGGCGATGCGGCAGTGGGCATGCACCCGGTGACCGCGCACGGGTTTAATTTTGGCCTATCTGGCATAGCTTGCTTAGCCAGTGAAATTACAACTGCATTAAACAGCCAGCAAGACATAGCCTCTGACCGTTTGCTATTGCGCTACGAGCAAGCCCATAGGCGTCACACCAAGCCTTTGTTTTTAGCCACCCATGCCATAGCCAAACTGTACGCCAGCAGCAGCCTGCCAGCACGCCTGTTACGCGCTGGTGCAATTCGGATCGGCAATCGGATTAGCCCATTCAAACGGGCCGTGGCAGGCTTTTTAGCGGACGCTCGCTAAGCCTTAATCGCTAATGTGTACGCTCAAACCCAGTGCGCTGATGCGCGCGCCCATAGCGACCATCCATTCGTGCGGCAAACGGCTTAATCTGGGCGCTTCAACCTGGTAGGAAGGTCTAGCCAAACCATATAGGTGAACACCTAACACCACGTCCATCACCTCAGCCAGGCGCGCCAAATAGGCGTCCATATCCGCTGCGCTGGGCGGCTCACCGTCCATGGCAAATACGCAGCTTTGTATAAAGGTAGGGCACAGCGCCGCGCAGTTTCTTAGTCGTTGCAAATGGCTTTCAGGCTTAATGTGCACATCATTAATGCGTGCAATACCGGCCTCTGTGCCTGCGTCCAACTTAAACCACACTTCGCCGTTTAATTTAGCCAACTGTTTCAAGCTGGCCAAGACCGCGGGTTTATCCATTAGGCTGCCGTTGCTAATTAAGCGCACTTTGATGGGATTCGGTTGATCCTCGCCCAACAAATTAAAGTCGAGCAAGACTTTTTCTAGCATGGTTAATACATCAGGAAATTCTTTTGCACTGGTGGGTTCCCCGTTGCCAGAAAAAGCGATGTCTTGCAGTTGCCTATCGCCCTCCGCCACATAGCGCGTCATAAAATCCCCGTACAGGGCGCCTTGCAGGAATTGTCGTAACTCTTTTTCTAATAAAGGGATATCAACAGGCGGTGGTGTTCCACGGATTAAATCAGGCACTTGGCAATACACACAACGCCAATTGCAAGCGTTATTCACGTTGAGGTTGATGCCTATAGAGACGCCGCCTGCCCGTCTGGAAACCACCGGATAAACATAGCGCATGCCGCTGACATCGCGGTTATGGTCTTCGACGGTTAAATACTGAGGGGCTGTCATGGCTTACAAGCAAAAGCGACGCTGATGTATACAGGGGCTAGGCCCAAGCTAAACGCAGCCAGTGGGATTGACGATTTTCTTTAAGGCGGCGGCGTTTAATATGCCTACGTAACGCTGCTTAACTTCAATGATGCCTTCGTCACTGAATTTAGAAAAAGCCCGACTGACCGTTTCTAGCTTCATGCCAAGGTAGCTGCCAATTTCTTCACGCGACATACGCAACACAATTTCCGTTTGAGAAAAACCTCGGGCATGCAAACGCTGCACTAGGTTTAATAAAAAGGCTGCTAAGCGCTCCTCAGAGCGCATATTACCAATCAGTAACATCATGCTGTTTTCACGCACAATCTCACGGCTCATGATTTTATGCACATGGCGCTGCAATACCGGAAACTCACGCGACAATTCTTCTACATTAGCAAAAGGCATGACACACACCTCAGCATCTTCCAATGCCACGGCATTACAACTGTGTTGGTCGGACACGATGCCATCTAGCCCGATGATCTCACCCGCCATCTGAAAACCAGTGACCTGCTCATGGCCGTCAGGAGTAGACACGCTGGTTTTAAAAAACCCGGTGCGTATGGCGAATAAGGATTTAAATGGCTCGCCGTCTCTGAACAACAGTTCTCCTTGTTTTACATGGTGGCGCGTGGCCACCACTTCATCGAGGCGCTTCATGTCCTCGGCGCCAAAACTGATGGGCATGCACAGCTCACGCAAATTGCAGCTGGAGCAAGCGACTTTCATGGTTTCTGGTGTTGTTGCGATAGTCATGTTTGATTAATTACCTACACAGGCTCATAGCATAGCGTTTTCAGCCCTTATTGGCTAGGCCTAGTTAGCCGATGTGCTTGCTATAGCTCATACGTAGACACTACCACACTATCTTTTGATATGCATCAAAACCCGACCATAATAAAACTGTCATAGTGGCAGTCTGAGATAAATTGCAGAATGAAAACCATGAACACTGCCACCGAAACGAACACCTCCAACCTAGACAGCATCATGCCTGGGGTGAGTACCGAGACCTTAAAAAAATACGATGTTTCTGGTCCTAGGTACACCTCCTACCCTACCGCCGATCGGTTTGTGGAAGCGTTCACGCAAGACGCGTACATGCTGGCACTGGAGCAACGCCGTGCTATTGCTGCTACACAGCCTTTGTCTATCTATGTGCACATTCCTTTTTGTGAATCTTTGTGCTTTTTTTGTGCTTGCAACAAGATAGTCACCAAACACCACGAGCGCAGCGTTGAGTATTTGCGCTACTTAAACCGTGAAATTGATTTACACATCGAACACCTAGGCGCAGGCCAAACCATCTCGCAACTGCATTTGGGTGGCGGATCGCCCACCTTTTTCTCGGACGAAGAATTGGCCGAGCTGATGAGCATGCTAAAACGCAGTTTTGTGTTTGCGCCGGGCGGAGAGTACTCAATAGAAGTCGACCCACGCACGGTTAACGAACAAAGATTGAAGCATCTGGCTGACTTAGGATTTAACCGCTTAAGTTTTGGCGTGCAAGACTTTGACCCGGAAGTGCAAAAAGCCGTGCACCGCATCCAACCGGCTGAGCAGGTCTTTTCATTAGTGGAAGCGGCCAGACGCTACCAGTTTGAATCGGTTAACGTTGATTTAATCTACGGCTTGCCCATGCAAACACCGGAGTCGTTTAAACGCACTTTAGCGCAAGTGGTTGAGCTACGCCCCAACCGCATTGCCTTATACGGCTATGCCCACTTGCCTGAGCGCTTTAAACCGCAACGCCGCATCAGCGAATACGAACTACCGGCCGCAGCCGACAAGATCACCATGTTAGGCAGCGCCCTAAAAGCGTTTATCGATGCCGGTTATGTTTATGTGGGCATGGATCACTTTGCCCTACCCGACGACGACTTGGCCATTGCTAAACGCCAGGGTCGATTGCACCGCAACTTCCAAGGCTACAGCACCCAACCCGATTGCGATTTAATAAGCCTGGGCGTGTCCGCCATAGGCCGCGTAGGCGCGACTTATAGCCAAAATGCAAAAACCATAGAAGAGTATTACGACCACCTTAACCACGGTCGCTTCCCGGTGGTGCGCGGGCTAGCACTATCCCGCGACGACATCGTCCGTCGCGCCGTTATCATGGTCATCATGTGTCAAGGCGCATTGGAATACGAAGCCATTGAATT
>CAJBBQ010000038.1 GCA_903951385.1 uncultured Pseudomonadota bacterium | reverse complement strand
GTCTGCGCCGTTTTTGACACCGCTTAAATTAAACACCGCCATCAACACCATGGCGATCGCAACCCAAATGGCTACGTTCTTAAAGATATTATTCAAAATCGTCTTCCTTTTTAAAAGGCCTAAGCGTTATGCTTATTTTATGCTTAAATCTGCGCCCGCTATCAGGCCTTGCTTGCATTTTACTTATTTTTTTCTAGAGTAAGGCATCCGTCGCTACTTTTTACCCAAGCCCAGCAAATACACTTCATTGCTGCGCCCACGTGACGCTTTGGGTTTGCGTGTGACGACTTTATCAAACAGACCGCGCATGCTGGCTAAAATTTCATCGAAACCGGCACCTATGAATACCTTGACTAAAAAATTACCGCTTGGTTTCAACCAATCGCGACTGAACTCCAAAGCCAATTCGGTTAAATAGGCCGCGCCAGCTTGATCAACGATGGTGATACCTGACATATTGGGGGCCATGTCGGCAATTACAAGGTCTACTTGCTTGCCCTGCAAGCTGTTTTCCAATTGCCTTAAAATAGCCTCTTCGCGAAAATCACCCTTGATGAATTCCACGCCCTTGATGGGCTCCATCTCTAAAAGATCCAAGGCGATGATGCGGCCCTGGCCCTTGAGACGTTGGGTCGCCACTTGCGACCAACTGCCAGGCGTGGCGCCTAAGTCGACTATGGTCATGCCGGGTTTAATCAGCTTATCCTTGTCGTCTATCTCGATTAATTTGTAGGCAGCGCGAGCGCGGTAGCCTTCTTTTTGCGCGCGCTTAACGAATTCGTCGTTAACGTGTTCGTGCATCCAAGCTTTGCTGGAAGGTTTTAGCTTCATCTGTTAAACTTCGCCCACATAAAATACCGCACTAAAAATCCAGACTTAGCAGTCAACCTAAAAGAAGAAATCAACGTGAATTCAAAACAAATCAGCTACTTACGTGGCCTAGCGCACAACTTAAACCCGGTCGTCATGATCAGCAACAAGGGCTTATCCGAGGCGGTCATGAAAGAAATTAACGTCAACTTGGACGCCCACGAACTCATTAAGATTAAAGTCATGAGCGACGACCGAGCCTTGCGCGCGCAAATGCTGGTGGATATTTGCCAACAGACGAATGCGCTTGCCGTGCATCAAATAGGTAAACAATTAGTGGTGTACCGCGCATCGACCAAACCTAAAATCGTCGTGCCGCAGAAATAAGGCCTTACTTTTTCAGCACTACCACCAAACCGAGCAAGCATTGCAACACATAGGCAATGCTTGCTACCCCGTGCCACGTGGCAAACCGATCCGAAAACACACTTTGCATGACATCGCTGGGCAAGGCATCGGCTTTCAATTGCGCCAATATCGGCTGTATACCAAAGTGACCGGCCAAAACCAATAACAACATCACCAGCACCGCCCAGAAATAACCTTGCTTCAAAGCCAAACTGCCGTAGCCAAACAAGCGCTGCATCAATAAGAAAAAAGCAGAAAACAGGCCTAAATAGGCCACGTAATCAAAAAACTGGCCGGCCAACTGGCCCGCCAACTGCCGGTCTGGAAGCGTGTTAAACAAGACGTAGGCGACCGCGGCTATGCTCCACAGGCTTCCCACCCAAAAGGTAATGAGTAACAAACTGACTTTATCTGACCAATTATTTTTCATGGTGATGCCCCAGATTAAACCGCACTAAATGTATTGAACGTCCAGTATCTCGTATTCTTTTACGCCACCTGGCGCCATGACTTCCGCCACGTCGCCTTCTGACTTGCCTATCAATCCACGTGATATCGGTGAG
The DNA here is from genome assembly GCA_903951385.1 of uncultured Pseudomonadota bacterium. Taxonomy (GTDB): domain Bacteria; phylum Pseudomonadota; class Gammaproteobacteria; order Burkholderiales; family Methylophilaceae; genus Methylotenera; species Methylotenera hypolimnetica. Next base: position 1,236 of record CAJBBQ010000038.1, on the reverse strand, counting down.
CTGATGGAAATCTTACCGTTTTTAATGTCGGCTTCGTCGTCACCAACGATTTGGTAGCTGATGATGGCACCGCTTTCTAAATCTTCTATGCGCACGGTGGCGCCAAATACACAGCGACCATCGGCGTGCAAGGTGGTCGGATCAATGATCATGGCATTGGATAACTTGGCTTCCAATTCGGCAATGCGCCCTTCGATAAAACTTTGGCGTTCTTTGGCCGCTTCGTACTCGGCATTTTCCGATAAATCGCCTTGCGCACGCGCTTCGGCAATCGCCTGTATGACGTCTGGTCTATCGACACCGCGTAAACGCAATAACTCTTCTTTTAATAGTGCGGCGCCTTTTACGGTCACCGGAACTTGTATCACTGCCATCTTAAAAAATCCCTGAATAAAAAACAAACCACACCCAAACTGAGTGTGGCTTTAAATGTCATTGCTTGTGTGTAAATTAAAAAATCTTGAACAAAGTGTATTTTATGCCAGCTTTTTATGCAAGTCTTGCAAGGACTCCACGGTCAGCTCTTGCATGTGTGCCATGCCTATGCAGGCGGCTTTGGCACCAGCTAGCGTGGTGTAATAAGTGACTTTGTTTTGCAAGGCAGAGCGGCGAATTTCGTAGGAATCGGCCACTGCGCGTTTGTCTTCGGTCACGTTAACGATAAAGCTGATGTCGTTGTTCTTAATCATGTCGACGATGTGCGGACGGCCTTCGGCCACCTTGTTCACCGAAGCTACTTTTAAGCCATTGGCGGTTAATGCCGTGGCCGTACCTTTGGTGGCCACCAACTCAAAGCCTAAGTCGTGCAAGGCATGGGCGATTTCCACCACTTTGTTGTAGTCTTCCTTGCGCACGCTGATGAAAGCACGGCCACCTTCAGGCAGCTTGGTGGAGGCACCCAGTTGCGACTTCAAGAACGCCTCAGCAAAGGTAGCACCTACGCCCATTACCTCTCCGGTGGATTTCATTTCTGGGCCTAAAATCGTGTCCACACCAGGGAATTTAATGAAGGGGAACACCGCCTCTTTCACGGAATAGAACGGCGGGATGATTTCACGGGTCACGCCTTGTGCTTTAAGCGAAGTACCTATCATGCAACGCGCCGCCACTTTAGCCAATTGCAAACCGCAGGCTTTAGAAACAAAAGGCACGGTACGCGATGCGCGGGGGTTCACTTCTAACACGTAAACGGTTTTGCCTTGGATGGCAAACTGCACGTTCATCAAACCGACCACG
>CAJBBQ010000037.1 GCA_903951385.1 uncultured Pseudomonadota bacterium | reverse complement strand
GCGGCAATTGTAGAAGATCAAGGTAAATTTTTACTGGTCGAGGAAGAAACCGATCGCGGTAATCGTTACAACCAACCGGCTGGCCACTTAGAAGACAAGGAAAGTTTGCTAGCCGCGGTGGTCCGAGAAACCATGGAAGAAACCGCCTACACCTTTCACCCTGAGGCCCTACTTGGTATTTACCATTGGAAACACGAACACAACGACAGCACCTACTTGCGTTTCGCCTACATAGGCCGTGTCAGCCATCATCAACCGACTCAAGCGCTGGATGAAGGCATCGTTCGCAGCGTATGGATGACGGTAGAAGAAATGCGCGAACAAGCCATGCTGATGCGCAGCCCGCAAGTTTTAAAATGCGTGGAAGATTATTTGGCTGGCAAACGCTACCCACTGGAAGCAATCACGCATTTATAAGTGCTAGCAACAAGCTAAGCACTTACAACAGTTAAAGACACAAGATGAATTTAAATAAACAGCAAAAGAAAAAAGTAGTAGTGGGTCTGTCTGGTGGCGTGGACTCATCGGTAACGGCTTTGCTCCTAAAACAGCAGGGGTATGAGGTGACCGGTCTGTTCATGAAAAACTGGGAAGACGACGACACCGATGAATACTGCTCGAGCAAGCAAGACTTGCTTGATGCCGTCGCCGTCGCCGATAAAATTGGTATAGACATCGAGGCGGTTAACTTTAGTACCGAGTATAAAGATCGCGTGTTCGCTAATTTTTTAAGCGAATACCAAGCGGGGCGCACGCCCAATCCAGATATTCTATGTAATGCAGAAATAAAATTTAAAGCGTTTTTAGACCACGCCATGGGTTTGGGTGCCGATTTAATTGCCACCGGCCACTACGCAAAAGTTAGAGAAAACCCACTCAAACCTGGTTTATTTCAATTATTAAAAGCCGATGACGGCAGCAAAGACCAAAGTTATTTTTTATATAGACTCAATCAAGCTCAACTCAGCAAGACCTTGTTCCCACTGGGCGCTTTGCTAAAACGCGAAGTGCGGGAAATGGCCCGTCAGGCAGGTTTAATTAACGCCGACAAAAAAGATTCCACCGGCATTTGCTTTATAGGCGAACGGCCTTTCCAAGCTTTTCTTAGCCAATATTTACCGCGCCAACCAGGCGACATAAAAACAGCCGAAGGCAAACTGGTCGGGCGCCACGATGGGCTCATGTATTACACCTTGGGCCAACGCCAAGGTTTAAAAATAGGCGGCAGTCGCGATAGCAACGGCGAGCCTTGGTTTGTCGCTGGCAAAGACATGGAAAACAACGTATTAACCGTCGTTCAAGGGCATGACCACGCTTTATTACTAAGCGACGGCTTGCTCGCCAAGCAATTAAGCTGGATAGACCCGGAAGCGCCTGAACGGAACTGGGTGTACGGTGCCAAAACCCGTTACCGTCAAGCCGACGCACCTTGCGAGATAGAGCGCTTAAGCGCGGACGAAGTGGAAATCAAATTTGGGCAAAAACAATGGGCCGTCACCCCAGGGCAATCGGCTGTGGTTTATGAGAGCAATGTCTGCCTCGGCGGTGGCATCATTACCGGTGCCACGCCTGCTTAAGATTACCTAATACGGACTGGGCTCACTGCCAGCAAAAGACGGGCGTGCTTGCAAGCACAGATGTAAGCGATGTAAATTCGGGTATTGTGCGGCGAGGACGATTTGCTTAGCAAAGCGCATGGTGACATAAGCCAGCATGCAACCCACGGCGATGTCTGCCAAGCTGAATGCATCGCCTACACACCAGTTACGATTAGCCAAGTCGTCGTTCAACACGGTTAAACCACGGCTAACTTTATCCATCTGCTTAATCACCCACGCCGCATCTTGTGCTGCTTCGGCTTTACGCTGCTCCAGCATGATGGCCACTGCCGCATCGCATACCCCATCGGCCAACGCCTCCCAGCGACGCACGCTTATTTTTGCTAAGGCGGCTTGCGGAATCAATTTATTCGAGGTCGAGCAATCATCCAAATACTCAACAATCACCCTGGAATCAAAGAGACTGCTGCCGTCATGCAAAATCAACACCGGCACTTTAGCCAATGGGTTGTATTGTTTAACCGGGCAATCCGGGTCGGCTAACATTACGTGTTGCATGGCCAACGATAGGCCTTTTTCTATGGCAACGATACGAACCTTACGGGCATAAGGGCTATTAATGGTATACAAGAGTTTCATGCTGTTACTTGGCCTGTAGTATAAAAATTGTCTGACCTGGCATTATAATGCAAGCAGCGTTACCCTTTTATAAAGCAGTCCTAACTAGGTCAATATTTGGCCTGCTCAATTTTTGAAGAAACACCCATAAAACCATGATTGCCAACTCAAGTCACCCTTCTATGCCAAGCAGCGAACTGATGGCCTCCATCAAGCAACAAGTGCAATCTGCCATCGCAGAAGATGTCGGCTCAGGGGATTTAACGGCACAACTTGTGCCGCCAGTGCAAGCCGCCAAAGCCAGCATTATTGCGCGTGAAACAGCGGTCATTTGCGGCATAGACTGGGTCAACGCCTGCTTTTCTGAAATAGACCCAAATGTAAAAATTGATTGGCTAGTAGATGAAGGGGCTGAAGTTAAGGCGGAACAGGTTTTATGCGAAATATCTGGCCTAGCCAGATCCATTTTAACGGCCGAGCGTTGCGCACTGAATTTTCTGCAAACATTATCCGCTACCGCCACCCAAACCCGTCACTACGTTAAAGCCATAGCCGGCACCAAAAGTCAAATTTTAGACACGCGCAAAACCATACCAAATTTAAGGTGGGCGCAAAAATACGCCGTCACCATTGGCGGCGGAAAAAATCAGCGCTTAGCCTTGTACGACGGCATATTAATTAAAGAAAATCACATAGCCGCGGCCGGCAGTATAGCCGCCATCCTTAAGCAGGCCTTAGCTTTAAACAGCAATAAAAGCATACAAATAGAAGTTGAAAACTTAAGCCAACTAGCGCAGGCCTTGCAAGCTGGCGCCAGCAGCATTTTATTGGACAACTTCAATCTTGACCAATTGCGGGCCGCCGTTAAGCTTAATCAGGAATCGGCTGAGCAGGCTATGCTTGAGGCCTCAGGTGGCATAGGCTTGGAAAACATCAGAGAGATCGCGCTAACCGGAGTCGATCGCATCTCCATAGGCGCCATCACAAAAAACCTACAGGCCGTGGATTTATCCATGCGCTTTCATGGCTAAGCCATGCTTAAACACCATTAAGCCATCCAACAGCCTATAAATCGCCTATCCAAGCGCCGCCGTCCTTGACCAAATAGGCTCAAACCGTTATGGTATAGGGTTGGTGTATAAATAGATAAAAAACGCGCTAAAACCGAATAAAAACAAACGCTAATTTAGCGCGGACAGAATAACTGAAGCAAAAAAAACAAGCATGGGCAAAAGCATGGAAAAAAGTTCTAAAAAGATTACCGGTGCAGAAATTTTAATACGCTGCCTGCATGAAGAACAGGTTGAATTTGTATTTGGCTACCCAGGTGGCGCAGTCTTGCATATTTACGACGCGATTTTTCACCAAGATAAATTCAAGCACATCTTGGTTCGTCATGAACAAGCCGCGCTTCATGCTGCCGACGCCTATTCTCGTTCAACAGGCAAGGTAGGCGTTGCACTGGTCACGTCCGGTCCAGGCGCAACCAATGCCGTTACTGGCATTGCAACGGCTTACATGGACTCTATTCCCATGGTCATCATCAGCGGCCAAGTACCGACTTACGCCATAGGCGAAGACGCTTTCCAAGAATGCGACACCGTTGGCATTACTCGCCCATGCGTTAAACACAACTTCTTGGTTAAAGACGTCAAAGACATCGCCGCCACCATGAAGAAGGCTTTCTATGTAGCCTCCAGTGGACGACCAGGCCCAGTATTAGTAGACATCCCCAAGGACATCACGGCCGACCTGTGTCAATTTGACTACCCTGAAACGGTGCAAATGCGCTCTTACAATCCGGTAACCAAAGGGCATTTAGGTCAAATCAAAAAAGCCTTGAAATTATTAAGTGAAGCCAAGCGTCCCATGGTTTATTCGGGTGGCGGCGTCGTGCTTGGTGATGCGGCTGAGCATTTGATCAAACTGATACAAGCGCTAGGCTTGCCTATCACCAGCACCCTAATGGGCTTAGGTGGCTTCCCCGCTTCCGATAAAAAGTTCTTAGGCATGTTAGGCATGCACGGCACTTACGAGGCCAACATGGCCATGCAAGAATGCGACGTATTGCTTGCCGTTGGTGCGCGCTTTGATGATAGGGTAATTGGCAATACCGTCGACTTTTTATCCAAGCCACGCACCATTATCCATATAGACATTGATCCCGCATCCATATCAAAACGGGTGAAAATTGACGTGCCCATCGTCGGCGACGTCAAGTCCGTGTTGGCTGACATGAACGAACTCATCGCCACGGAAAAACCGCAACAGAATACCGCTGCCCTGAATGCTTGGTTCGAACAGATTCAGACATGGCGCGCTAAAGAATGCATGAATTTTGCCCAAAGTAACGAATTCATCAAACCACAATACGTGATTCAAAAATTGCATGAGGTGACTAAAGGCGAGGCCTTTGTTACCTCTGACGTGGGTCAGCATCAAATGTGGGCGGCACAATATTATAAG
>CAJBBQ010000036.1 GCA_903951385.1 uncultured Pseudomonadota bacterium | reverse complement strand
GCTTCAATGACGGCTTTTAAATTCCCTAGCACTTGCTGAGTCTGCGCGACGATGTCGCCATCGTTCAAGCTGCCATCCGGCCTAAGGGCAATTTGCCCTGAAGTGAACAATAAATCACCGACCACCATGGCTTGTGAGTATGGGCCGATTGCGGCCGGTGCGTTAGGAGTTTGAATAACGTGCATAGCTAACCTTAGAGTAAAAGAAATTAAATATTGGCTGGATCAAAATAATCAAAATGAGCACGCTTAACGTTGCAAAAAAGCTCATACGCTATGGTGCCGGCGCTTTGCGCCACCGCGTTGGCGGACACCTGCTTACCCCATAACTCAACATGACTATGGATGCCGGCTGATGGGATAGCAGTTAAATCAACATAAAGCATGTCCATGGAAACGCGTCCTAACAATTGCGTCATATGACCGTCTACGGCTATTGGGGTTCCAGTCTTGGCTGATCTTGGGTAGCCATCCGCGTAACCGCAGGCCACCACACCCACGCGCATAGCTTGCTCAGCGTGGTATAAGCTGCCGTAGCCGATGGCATCGCCTTTTTCTAAATGCCGCAATGCGATGATGCGTGAGCTAAAGTGCATCACCGGTTCTAAAACAGGGGCTTGGCTAGAGTCTATGATGGGATGGGCGCCATACAACATAATGCCAGGCCTAGACCAATGCTCATGGTTATGAAGGATTTGCTGCAATTGAGGCCAGGCCAACAAGGCGGCAGAATTGGCTAAGCTGCTAGCATGGCATGGCGCCAAATCAGCCAAGGTGCGCTGAAAAAGCGCGGCTTGTTGATTGCTGTGATCGGAATGGAGATTGTCGGCATTGGCTAAGTGCGTCATCGGCACTATGCTAGCCACATTTTTATGCCCACTTAGTTGCTGGTAAGCGAATTGGTAATCCTTAGGCGACAAGCCTAAACGGTGCATGCCGCTGTCCATCTTTAGCCAAACTTGCAGTGCACAAGGTAGGCTAGCAGCAAGCAATGCATCCACTTGCCATTGCGCATGCAAGACTAGCCACAAGTCTTGCTCGGCTATGCATTTCAACTCGGCTTCAGCAAAAAATCCTTCTAATAACAATATGGGCTGCCTCACTCCTGCATCCCTAAGTTGCATGGCCTCTTCTAAACTAGACACGGCAAAGCCGTCAGCTTCTTGGCTTAATGCACGGGCACAATGCACGGCACCGTGACCGTAAGCGTTGGCTTTGATCACCGCCATGGCTTTACCAGGCCACAGTGCTTTTGCCGTGCGGTAATTGTGCCTAAAAGCATCTAAGCGTATTTGAACTGTGGTGGGACGCGACATGTTTGAGGGGTTGGCAGCGAGGCTAGTTAGGATTAGTTAGCTTGTTATTGTAGCGACTTCCGACTCATAACCCAAGCGGCAAAAGTGATCCTAATAGCCAGCACGCGCGCATAAAAAAATGGCTTACAGCAAGTTGACTGTAAGCCATGATTTGAATTGGTCGGGACAGCAAGATTCGAACTTGCGACCCCTAGTCCCCCAGACTAGTACGCTACCAGGCTGCGCTATGCCCCGAACCGATGTCATGGCAAGCCACAACAGGGCGCCATTATAACGCAAAAGCCGGAGCGCATTAAAACAGCAAGGGAAATAAGCTTAATTTAATTGGGTACGCAACAACTGGATGATGGCTTGCAGCTCTGACTTCGCATGCGCAAAATTGTAGCTTGGGACGCCGTCATCAGCGCTGGCTACCAACTCTAACTGAGCCCCAACTTGATTTGCTTGAGATTTATTGTTGTCTGTCTCAGCACTCTCTAAGCGATTACGCGCACCGCTTATGGTGAAGCCTTGCTCGTACAACAACTCGCGTATGCGGCGAATTAACAATACTTCATGGTGCTGATAATAGCGGCGATTACCGCGACGTTTGACCGGTTTAAGTTGAGTAAACTCCTGCTCCCAATAACGCAGTACATGCGGCTTAACACCACAAAGCTCACTGACTTCACCGATGGTAAAGTAGCGCTTGGCGGGGATAGGCGGCAACTGCAATTTTGGCACTGGCTCACTCATGCTGCATCTTCTCACTTAACACGTAAATGGATAATCCATTAATCCAGCCTCCATATAGAGGCCGATTTTTAATTCTGGTAGTTGGCCTCTACCTTGGCTTTTAGTTTTTGGCTGGCGTGGAAGGTCACCACGCGGCGTGCGGAAATAGGAATCTCTTCGCCTGTTTTTGGATTGCGCCCGGGGCGCTCGGATTTTTTACGCAGTTCAAAATTACCAAAACCGGATAATTTTACGCTGTCGCCGGCTTCCAAAGCGATGCGCACTTCTTCAAAAAAGG
>CAJBBQ010000035.1 GCA_903951385.1 uncultured Pseudomonadota bacterium | reverse complement strand
GGTCAATATGCCATTGCCTTCAAAGGCAATCACTTGCGTGACGGTGTTTTCTAAAAACGCCCGGTCATGGCTGACTAGAAACAGCGTGCCAGTAAAATCTTGCAGCAGGCTTTCTAATAGCTCTAAGGTGTCGATGTCCAAGTCGTTGGTTGGTTCGTCCAATACCAACACATTGGCCGGCCGCGCGAACAATCGGGCCAATAGCAAACGGTTGCGTTCGCCGCCAGATAAGGATTTAACTGGGGAGCGTGAGCGTTGCGGCGGAAATAAAAAATCTTCCAAACAGCTAATGACGTGCTTGCGCTCGTTGCCTATTTCGACAAAATCGGAGCCCGGACTGATGGTGTCGGCTAGGGTGGCTTCTTCATCCAATTGCTCACGCATTTGATCAAAATACGCCACATTGATTTTGGTGCCGCGTTCAATTTTGCCGCTGTCGGCCTCGATGTCGCCTAGTATTAATTTAAGAAGAGTGGTTTTGCCTATGCCGTTAGGGCCAAGTAAGCCTATCTTGTCGCCACGCAAAATCCGTGTGCTGAAGTGGCTTATCAAGGTTCTATCACCGTAGGCTTTGCTGACATTGTCTAGCTCAGCGACCAATTTGCCGCTGCGTTCACCGGCATCCAAATTCAGTTTGACGTTGCCTTGGCGTTCGCGGCGTGCCGCACGGTCTAAACGCAGCGCTTCCAATCTACGCACGCGGCCTTCATTGCGCGTCCGTCTGGCTTTAATGCCTTGGCGTATCCAAACTTCTTCCTGGGCTAAGAATTTATCAAATTTAGCCGCGTGGGTTTCTTCCACGGCTATCAATTCTTCTTTTTTAATTTGATATTGGCTAAAGTTGCCGACAAAATCCGTCAATATGCCGCGATCTAGCTCGGTAATGCGGGTGGCCAAGCTATCCAGGAAGCGGCGATCGTGGGTGATGAATAACACGCTGCCGGTGAAGCTTAACAATAAGTCTTCTAACCACTGTATCGCCTCTAAATCCAAATGGTTGGTCGGCTCGTCCAGTAACAGCACTTCAGGTTCGGCCACCAGTGCGCGTCCCAGGGCCACGCGTTTGCGCCAACCGCCAGATAAGGTGGAAATTAAAGCGTCGGCATCGAGCTTCAAACGGCTTAATACCGTTTCCACCCGCGATTGCGCCGCCCAACCGTTTTGCACGTCCAATTCGTGTTGCAAATGCTGCATCTTGCTCATCAAGGCGTCGATGTCGGCTTCAGGCATGCCCATGTCGTGGGTCACTTGGTGGTAATCAATGATGGTTTGTTGCAAGGCGCCCAAGCCTTCTGCCACCGCTTCGAATACCGTGTGCGCGGTGTTCAATTCCGGTTCTTGCGGCACGAAAACCACGCGGGCGTTGGGTGCTCGCCAAACGTTGCCTTCATCCAATTTGATGGTGCCGGCTATGGCTTTTAATAAGCTGGATTTGCCGGCGCCGTTGCGGCCAATTAAGCCCACGCGTTCGCCTGCGTCCAGTTGAAAGGCAGCATGATCGAGCAGGGCGTGATGACCAAAAGCAAGGGAGGCGTTATCTAAGGTAATAAAGGGCATGGGTTTTGATGGTTTTCTAAAGGTTGGTGCTAGAAGTTCAGCTTAAGTGCGATTATAACCGAGCTAGGCTCGATTTCAGGCCGGCCTTACTTATTGGCCAGCATGGCTTTGATATTAGCCATTTTGGCTTTGCCAAAATCTTTGCTAATTTCCGGGTCATTAAAGGGGTTGCCAAAATGCCGCACGTCGTCCTTAGGCAATTCGGCGATGAAGCGACTGGGCTCGCACAACTCCATTTCACCGGCGCGCTTGCGTTTCTTGCACCAGGATATGTTTAAGGATTTTTGCGCGCGGGTAATGCCTACGTACATGAGGCGGCGTTCTTCTTCGATTTTAGTTGGATCGGTGACGCCTAGGTCCACGCTCTCGCGATGCGGCAGTATGCCTTCTTCTACGCCGATTAAAAAAACGTGGCCAAACTCCAAACCCTTGGCGGCATGCAAAGTCGATAACTTAACCGCATCGACTTCGCCGGCCTCTTGGCCTTCTAGCATGCTCATTAAGGAGACCATTTGCGTCAGTTCCAGCAGGTTCTTGGCCTCGGCCTCAAGGCCGTATTCGGTATTGGCCTCGCCCTTTTTACTCAACCAGCCTATGAAGTCCATGACGTTAGCCCATTTGCTTTCGGCCGCACGGGGTTCTTCGCTGTCGTATAAAAACGCCTCGTACTGTATGGTGTTGAGTAAGTCGTCCAGCACCTCATTGGCCGGGTCGCGCACGGCGCGTTGTTGCAACTTGTTGATGTAGGCGCAGAAGTTGAGTAAATCGGCCAATTGCTTGGCGCCCACGTCACTTTGAAAGTCGGCCTCAAAGGCGGCAGCGAATAGGGATATTTTGTGCAAGCTGGCGTACTCGCCCAAACGCTCCAAGGTGGTGTTGCCTATGCCCTTTTTCGGGGTGGTGGCGGCTCGTATAAAAGCCGGGTCGTCGTCCTCGTTGGCAATCAGGCGCAAATAACTGACTAAGTCTTTAATCTCCGCCTTGTCAAAAAAAGATTGCCCACCCGACACCGTGTAGGGGATTTTATGATTACGCAACTGTTGCTCAAAAATGCGCGCTTGGTGATTGCCTCGGTATAAAACCGCGTAATCCAAAAATTTGGTGCGGTGCTCAAATTTATGCGCTTGAATTTTCATGATGACCGATTCCGCTTCGGCTTCCTCACTCATGGCGGCCGACACTTGTATCAAATCGCCGGTGCCCAAATCGCTCCATAATTTCTTCTCAAACAACTTGGGGTTGTTGCTGATTACCTGGTTGGCTGCGCGCAATATGCGCACCGTGGAGCGGTAGTTTTGTTCCAATTTAATGACTTTTAGCTTACTGAAGTCATCGGTGAGTTGGCGTAAATTTTCCACATCGGCACCGCGCCAACCATAGATGGCTTGGTCGTCGTCGCCCACGGCAGTGAATTGCCCACGCAAACCGGTGAGCATTTTGACCAATTTGTATTGGCAAGCATTGGTGTCTTGGTATTCGTCGATAAGCAAATACTGTAATTTACGCTGCCATTTATTCAGGGCGCTTTCATGCGCCTGAAAAAGTTCTACGGGCAATTTGATTAAATCATCGAAATCCACCGCTTGGTAAGCTTTTAGGGTTTGTTGGTAGAGTTGGTAGACTTTGGCGGCTGCCACGGTCAGCTCTTCATCGGCTTGGGCTTTGGCTTGATCGGCATTAAGAAAGGCATTCTTCCATGCCGAAATTTGCCATTGGGTTTTGCGAATTATTTGCTTGTCTGTGGTGGCCAATATGTCCGC
>CAJBBQ010000034.1 GCA_903951385.1 uncultured Pseudomonadota bacterium | reverse complement strand
TGGATTTGCAAGCGTTGTTTGAAAAACGCTATCAGCACGAGCGTTTTGTCGATGTGTTGCCAGCTGGGGTGTTACCGGAAACAAGGTCAGTTCGGGGCTCCAATCAAATTCGCATTGCACTGCATAAACAGTCGGATGCAGGTTATTTGACGCTGGTTGTGGTACAAGATAACTTGGTTAAAGGGGCGGCGGGTCAAGCCATACAAAACATGAACATCATGTTTGACTTGCCTGAGCACACCGGCTTGGCCGTTGTGCCGCTGTTACCGTAGTTTGGTCGTCTCATCCATGAAACCGGTTAGAAGAAAAATTCGTAGGCATTTTGGCTTAACCGCCAAACAAGTGGCGGTTCGCTCACAGCGACCATGGTATTTTCAATGGGCTTTGGCGGCTTTATTTATAGGATTGGGTTATTTTGTGGCGTACCGGCAATTTACTGCCGGGGAAAATTTAGCCGAAAAGTTAAAGCAGACCAATTTTGATAACCAAAGTTTGCAAACCAAAGTCATCCAATTGGAGCGGCAGTTGCAAATTGAACAAGCGGCCCAACGTAACCTTGATAAAGAGTTAAATCTTGTGCAAGATGAAAACATGAAGGTTAAGGAAGACTTATTGTTTTATAAAAACATGCTGGGAAATAAAAAGCGCTTTAGGTAATAGCGCATTAAGCATGCAACAAAATTAAGCTTAAGTAATTAAAATAGGAATAAACTATGTTTTTTAAGAAAAGTAATCGGGTACAAAATAGCATTGATACCCTAATTGGTGCCGATACCCGAGTTGAGGGTGACATCCATTTTTCCGGCGGCTTGCGCGTAGACGGCCAGATTAAAGGCAATGTGACCGAGCCGGCCGATCAAGCCAGCACACTTATTTTAAGTGAACACGGCAGCATAGAGGGATCGGTGACCGCTTCAAAAATTGTCATCAATGGTAAAGTCATAGGCAATGTTAAAGCCGCTCAGTTTATTGAACTGCAAGCCAAGGCCAGCATCAAAGGGGACGTGATTTATAAGTCCTTGGAAATGCACACCGGCGCAGTAATAGAAGGTAAGTTGGTGTATTTGGGTGAGCACCTGCCGGTATTGGAAGACGTTGGCCACTAGTCGTGGCAAAAGAGTAGGCTAGTGCTTGAGGCCTCGATTGATTTAGAATTTAGCTTATTGAGAAATTTAGGAGTACGAGATGAACACAGTAACGGATATGCAAGAAGTAGACATGGCACAAATGCCTGCCCCATTGGTTTTTACTGACAACGCGGCCAAAAAAGTAAAAGAGTTGATAGAAGAAGAAGGTTCGCCTGATCTTAAATTGCGTGTGTTTGTTAGCGGCGGCGGATGCTCAGGCTTTCAATACGGTTTCACCTTTGAAGAAGAAGTGAACGACGATGACACGCAAGTGCAAAAAGACAGCGTGACTTTATTAATTGACCCCATGAGTTTGCAATATTTGATGGGTGCAGAAATTGATTACCAAGACAGTTTGCAAGGTTCGCAATTTGTCATTCGTAACCCACAAGCCACCACGACTTGCGGTTGCGGCTCTTCTTTTTCAGTTTAAACAGCGCATCAATAAAAAAGCC
>CAJBBQ010000033.1 GCA_903951385.1 uncultured Pseudomonadota bacterium | reverse complement strand
TTATCACCCGGTTTTGCCTTGAGTTTGGCCGGTGCCGGTTTAAGTTTGGCAAGCTTGTACGCAGCCATGCACTTGCCTAAAAGATGGTTTGGCCCGGTTAGCTTAAGTGTCTTAGCGGCCTTTGCCCACATTGCCGGCCAATTACTGGTGGTGCGCTTTTGGCTGATACCGCACGCCGGTGTGGCCTATTTGGTGCCGGTGTTTGCTGTCGCCGCGCTGTTCTTCGGCACCATCAATGGGCTCATCACGGCGCAATTACTCAAGCGCTAGCGCGCATTAACGGCTCAGCTCGCCCGTTTACCAGCAAAGCCGGCGCCAGTCCTAAAAGGGGCGGCATTTCTCTGTCTAGGCCTTTATGTTAAACTAGTCCAAGTGGGATTTTTAAAGATAAAGGCTGGCTAATGCAAAAAATCAGGGTAACGCTTTTGCTCGCCATGCTGGTTTTTTCTGCGCTATCTGGCTGCGGCACCAAAGGCCCTTTGTACATTCCCGAGCGGCAGTACCCTCAGCCTAGCACCACTAACCCATAAACCACTGTTTACTATAACCTTCTTAAGCGCCCAACGTGAATTCATTTACCATTAAAAACAATCACTTGCACGTAGAAAAACGCACCCTAGCCGACATTGCTCGCGAGTTTTCCACTCCATGTTATGTCTATTCCAAAGACGCGCTCACTCAGGCGTTTACTAACTTCAGTGCAGGCTTTGCCGATTGCTCGCATTTGGTTTGCTTTGCTGTAAAAGCCAACCCCAACTTAGCTATCTTGAATTTATTTGCGCGATTGGGCGCTGGCTTTGATATCGTTTCAGGGGGCGAATTAGCCCGTGTGTTGGCCGCCGGTGGTGACCCGAAAAAAGTGGTATTTTCTGGCGTTGGAAAAACCGAAGCTGAAATGCAAGCGGCTTTATATGCCGGCATCTTTTGTTTTAACGTGGAATCGGCCAGTGAATTGAAGCGGCTCAACCATGTGGCGCTAAGCATGGGCAAGATTGCACCGGTCTCGTTAAGGGTCAACCCCAATGTCGATGCCAAAACCCACCCTTATATTTCCACTGGTTTAAAAAATAATAAATTTGGTGTGGCTTACGAAGAAGCCTTGGGCATTTATGAGCAAGCAGCCAGCATGCCTGGCATTGCCATCCACGGTGTGGATTGCCACATCGGTTCGCAAATTACCGAACTGTCGCCTTTCTTGGATGCCTTTGATCGGGTCTTGGCCTTGGTGGATGCCTTGGCGGCAAGAGGGATTGCCGTGCAACACATCGATGCCGGTGGCGGCATAGGCATTGCTTATCAAGGCGAAACCCCACCGGAATTCAGTGTGTATGCGGCAGCCATGCGAGCTAAAATCGCCGGTCGTGATATTAAATTGGTGTTTGAGCCAGGTCGGGCTTTAGTCGGCAATGCCGGCGTGCTATTGACCAAAGTGGAGTATTTAAAACACACCGAAGCGAAAAATTTTGCCATAGTCGATGCTGCCATGAACGATTTAATGCGGCCGGCTTTGTACGATGCCTACCATTATATTCAAGCCGTATCGCCACGTGAGGGTGAGGCGACCAACTATGAAATCGTTGGTCCAGTATGCGAAACCGGTGATTTTTTAGGTCACGATAGACGCTTAAATCTGCAAGAGGGCGACGTGTTGGCGATCATGTCGGCCGGTGCTTACGGCATGAGCATGGCCAGCAATTACAACACTAGAGGGCGTGCTGCTGAGGTGATGGTGGATGGCGATACCTGCCATTTAATTCGCCAACGCGAGCAAATTAGCGATTTGTTCGCCTTAGAGAAAATCTTGCCTACAGAGGCTTAATCAAAAATAACGGTTTTGTTGGCGTACAGCAAAATGCGATTTTCGATGTGCCAACGCACGGCTTTAGATAACACCACCCGCTCCAAATCCCGACCTTTTTGGATCAAGTCTTCCACTTGATCGCGGTGCGAGATGCGGTCTATGTCTTGCTCAATAATCGGACCTTCATCCAGCACTTCAGTGACGTAATGCGCGGTCGCGCCTATCAATTTAACCCCACGTTCAAATGCCCTATGGTAGGGCTTGGCGCCTATGAAAGCCGGCAAGAAAGAGTGGTGAATATTGATAATTTGTTTAGGGTAACGCGCGACGAAATCCGCCGATAATATTTGCATGTAACGCGCCAGCACGATGAGGTCAATTTGGTATTCATCAAACAAGGCAAATTGCGCGGCCTCAGCCGCCGCTTTGTTGTCTTTAGTGACCGCGATGTAATGAAAGTCCACGCCGTAAAATTTAGCCAAGGCTTCGGTATCGCGGTGGTTGCTGATGATCAGCGGTATGTCGCAAGCCAGTTCACCGTTTTTGTGTCTGTGCAATAAATCCGCTAAGCAATGGTCGTATTGCGACACCATGATGGCCACGCGCAAGGGTTTTTGCGACAGATTCAACTGCCACTGCATGTTGAAGCGCTGAGCAATCGCCGCAAAATGCGCTTCAAAGTCATTGGTCGCCAAGCTAAAGCCCGCTAAATCCCACTCCACGCGCATCAAGAATAAATTGTTTTCTGCATCTTGGTGTTGGTCCGCATGCAAAATATTGGCATTGTGTTGATACAAAAACTCGGCGATAGCGGCAACGATGCCTTTGCTATCCGGGCAGGTGATCAACAAGGTGGCGGTATTTTTACTGGGGCTGGGGTTCATTTTTTTAAGCGGACTCGAGTTCAAAGTGACATTAAGCGTGTGCAGTTGGGTTAATATGTGCATTATACCTTAAGTTAATTTAACAAATAAAAGTGCGTATGACAGACAGTATAGCCAGCATGCAAGTATCCGCCGATATCGTATTGGCCAATCCTAGAGGCTTCTGTGCCGGCGTGGACAGAGCCATCATTATTGTTGAGCAAGCCTTGGAGAAATTTGGTGCGCCCATCTACGTGCGTAACGAGGTGGTGCACAATAAATTTGTGGTCGATGGCTTGCGCGCAAAGGGCGCTGTTTTCGTCAAACACCTGGACGAAATTCCCACCGGCAGCACGGTTATTTTTAGTGCACACGGCGTCTCTAAAGCGGTTCGTGCCGAAGCCGAATCGCGTGGCTTGATTGCCTACGATGCTACCTGCCCGCTAGTGACTAAAGTGCACATTGAAGTAGCTAAAATGCGTCAGGCCGGCATGGAAATTATCATGATAGGCCACAAAGGTCACCCGGAGGTGGAAGGGACCATGGGTCAGGTAGAGTCCGATTACGATGAGGACGATGAAGTGGCAGCGATCGGCATGTATTTGGTGGAAACGCCGGTTGATGTTGCGCAATTACAGGTTAAAAACCCAGACAAATTGGCTTTTGTGACGCAAACCACCTTGTCCATGGACGATGCCGCGACGGTGATTGAAGCCTTAAAAGCTAAATACCCCAATATCCACGCGCCCAAAAGCGAAGACATATGTTACGCCACGCAAAATCGCCAAGACGCGGTC
>CAJBBQ010000032.1 GCA_903951385.1 uncultured Pseudomonadota bacterium | reverse complement strand
TGGCCTATGATTTCCGACACACTTAAATTGCGATTAAAGCCTTGGCGACCGGTACTGCAAAACGTGCATTCCAGCGCACAGCCGACTTGTGAGGAAATGCACAAAGTGCCTCTGTCGTCTTCCGGTATGAACACCGTCTCTATGCTGTTGGCGGTATCGGTACCGATCAACCATTTGCGCGTGCCGTCATTGGACACTTGCTCCAACTGCACATTAGGCAAGGTAATTTCCGTCTCACTAGCTAATTTTTCCCGTAACACCTTGGCGATGTCCGTCATCTGCTCAAAATCGTGCACCCCAAAACGGTGCATCCAGCGCATCAATTGCTTGGCGCGAAAAGGCTTTTCACCTTGCTCGGCGAACCACGTAGCCAATTGCGGCTGATTAAAATTAAGTAGATTGATCAAAGTCAGGTCTCAAATAAATTAAGCACAAATAAACAAGGCGTCACTAACGCATCTTGTTTACTGGTGCTTAATCTAGGGCTTAGTCTTCAGGCATTTAATTAAACACCGGCTTTACTTAAATACCAGGCTTAATTAAATGCAGTGCATTAACCAAAGAAATATTTGATTTCGATGGCCGCGTTCTCGGCTGAATCGGAACCGTGCACAGCATTGGCATCAATGCTTTCGGCGAAGTCAGCGCGTATGGTACCGACAGCCGCTTCTTTTGGATTGGTGGCACCCATTAAATCGCGGTTTACTTGCACGGCATTTTCGCCCTCTAAGGCTTGTATCATCACTGGGCCAGAAATCATGAATTTAACCAAATCATTGAAGAATGGACGCGCTGCGTGCACGGCGTAGAAACCTTCGGCTTCGGCTTTAGTTAATTGTGCCATTTTTGCTGCCACCACTTTTAAACCGGCGTTTTCAAAACGGGTGTAGATTTTACCAATTACATTTTTTGCCACGGCATCAGGTTTGATGATAGAAAGCGTGCGTTGAACAGCCATAATTACTCCATTTAATGAATACATTGAAAGAACGATAAAATACCATTTTTGACGCTTAAAATAAACCTAAATTGCATGTTCAGCGCTTGTTTTAAGCGCGAATAAGCACAATGTGGCAAAATTACGCTAAATGACAGCCGCTAACCCACCCATTCCAACTTCGCACCACACTTGCCCAGCTTGCGGTTTGCTGTGTGATGACTTGCCTTTAGACGGCGAAGGCAGCATTAGCGCGAGCTTTTCCTGCGCAAAAAGTCAGCGCTATTTTAGCCAGGCAGCAGCTGCGCCTAGCCAACCAGCCAGCGTAGCCGGACAAGCCTGCGATCTTAATACCGCCCTAGCAGCGGCCGCCAAGATTCTACAAAACAGCCAGCAAACCTTGTTTGCCGGACTGGGCACGGACGTACAAGGCATGCGTGCCATCCTGCCTTTAGCAGAAAAATGCCAGGCCACCCTGGACCACATGCACAGCGAGTCCAGCGTGCGCAACACCTTGGCCATGCAAAATAGCGGTTGGCAAACCACCACCTTGAGTGAAGTAAAAAATCGCGCTGATTTAATTCTGGCCATAGGCACCGACATCGTCAGCAGTCACCCTCGCTTTTTTGAAAAACTGGTCTGGAATAAAGACAGCTTGTTTAACAAGGGCACGCCCCATGTAGTATATTTGGCGGTGGACAAGGCCGACACTCAAGCTGGAGTGGCGCCAGATGGCACAGTGCCCACCGTACTGGCGGCGGATAAAAAAGCCTTGCCGGCCATACTCAATACGCTTAATGCACTGTGCAACCCGGCTTATGCCAAATCCAATAAAGCCGCATCGGTGGCCGGCCTAAGCATGGCCGCCCTAACGGCTTTATTGGAAAAAATTCAAGCAGCCAATTATGCCGTCGTGGTTTGGTCAGCCAGTGAATTGGCTTACCCGCATGCGGAATTGACCGTGCAGAGCATTACCCAACTGATCGCCAAACTCAACGAGCAGACTCGCGTCGCCGGCTTAAGCCTAAACAGCGGCGATGGCGACATCAGCGTCAACCAAACCAGCACTTGGCTTAGCGGCTTTCCCAGTCGCAATCGCTTTCAGCACGAACAAGTGAGTTACGACACGCAGCACTACAGCACCGCCTTACAACTTAAAAGTTGCGACGCCTTGTTATGGGTCAGCACGTTTAACCCCAAGCCGCCGCCTGACTTCGCCGGCCCAAGCATCGTCATCGGTCATCCGAACATGGTATTTGAGCGCCCACCGGCGGTGTTTATTCCAGTCGGCGTGCCGGCAGTGCATGACAGCGGCACGGTATTTAGAATGGATGGCTCGATTGCCCTGCCGGTTAAAAAACTGCAAGCCCCTAGTCTCCCGCGCTTAGTCGAGGTGATCAATCAACTGGCGGACTTAATGCCATGATTACCCAACTTAAACATGCACGCGTCTTCGATCCGGCCCACAAAAAAAATGGCGTTGTGGAGGACATCTACATCAGCCAAGGGCGCATCGTGGCCAAACCAGCCGATGCCAGCAAGATAAGCACCAGCCTAGACTTAAGCGGCAAGGTTGTCATGGCCGGCGCCATCGACATGCACAGCCACATAGGCGGCGGCAAAACCAACATTGCCCGCATGCTTTTACCCGAATTTCAAGCCAGCAAACACTACAGCGAACCAGAGGCGCACATTTGCACGCCGGGCTGCAGCCATTTTGCTACGCCCACCAGCACCGAGACCGGCTTTCGCTACATAGAAATGGGCTACACAGCGGCGTTTGAACCGGCCTTGATGCCGGTTAACGCCAGGCAAGCGCACCTGGAGATGGCCGACACGCCCATGATAGACAAAGGCGCTTACGCCATGCTGGGTAACGACGATTACTTTTTGCGTATGCTGTCCAGCCAACAAGACCAAAAAGCCATCAACGATTACGTGGCCTGGATATTGCACAGCACCCAATCCATAGGCATTAAGGTGGTGAACCCAGGCGGCATTAATGCCTTTAAATTCAATCAACGCAGATTGGATTTGGATGAGAACAACCGCCATTACCAAGTATCACCGCGGCAAATTTTACAAAGCCTAAGTCGCGCCGTGCATGAGCTGGGCGTGTCTAAACCGCTGCACGTGCATTGCAATAACTTAGGTGCAGCCGGTAACTTTCAAACCACACTGGACACCATGCGCGCATCCGATGGCTTGCCCATGCATTTGACGCACATCCAGTTTCACAGCTACGGCAAAGAAGGCGACAAACAATTCTCTTCAGCCGCAGCAGAAATTGCCGAGGCACTGAATAAAAACAAACACATCACCGCCGACGTCGGGCAAATTCTGTTTGGTCAAACCGTCACTGCGTCGGGTGACAGCATGATGCAGCACTCAAATGCGCGCCATGCCAATCCCAAAAAAGCCGTGTTAATGGACATCGAATGCGATGCCGGTTGCGGCGTGCTGCCATTCAAGTACCGCGACCAAAACTACGTGAATGCATTGCAATGGGCCATAGGCCTAGAACTCTTCTTATCCGTGGAAGACCCTTGGCGGATCTTTTTAACCACCGACCACCCGAATGGCGCCCCGTTTACCAGTTACCCGCATTTAATTCGCCTATTAATGGATAAAAGCTTTAGAAACGAGGCCTTTGCCAAGCTAAATTTAGACGCGCAAGCCATGAGCAATTTATTGAGCTTGGACCGCGAATACAGCCTGTATGACATCGCCATCATGACCCGCGCCGGCGCAGCTGGCCTGATAGGCTTAAACGACAGAGGCCATTTGGGTATAGGCGCGGCGGCCGACATCACGGTTTACACCGACCAAGCCGACCGCGAAGCCATGTTTAGCAAGCCCGATTTCGTGTTTAAAAATGGTGAGTTGGTGGTCAAAGACGGCAAAGTAGTTAAAGTCGTTTGGGGTGCCACCCACACCAGCAAACCGGCATTTGATGTCAGCGTGGAAAAAGACTTGAGCGATTACTTTGCTAAATACCAAACCATGCAATTGGCCAACTTTAAGATTAATCCCGACGAAATAGCCGATGATGGCCGTGGTAGCATCGTCGTACACAGCGGCAAGCACCTTAGTTGAAACCACTTAATTTTTGCATGAGTCATATTTAAATGATCATTAACGGCATACAGATAGACGACACCTTCGCGGAAGCCTTCAACATGCGCGGCACCCGCGTCATCATCACCGCGCAGAATCTTAAATGGGCTTACCATGCCGCCCATGCCATGACAGGCTTTGCTACGTCAGTGATAGGTTGTGGGGTAGAAGCCGGCATAGAAGCAGAAATTAGCAGCGAACTTAGCCCAGACGGCAGACCCGGCTTGTCCATTTTAATGTTTGCCATGGGCAGCAAAGTGCTCATGCAACAACTGGAAACGCGAATGGGCCAATGCGTGCTAACCTGCCCTACCGCCGCCGCCTTTGCCGGCATCACCAGCGACGAGCCCATTAATCTGGGTAAAAATTTACGCTTTTTTGGCGACGGTTTTCAAACCAGCAAACTAATAGGCGGCAAACGCTATTGGCGTGTACCGGTGATGGATGGCGAATTTTTATGCGAAGAAAGCACCGGCATGGTGCGCGCCATAGGCGGGGGGAATTTCTTAATTCTCGCCACCTCACAAAGCGCGGCTTTGGCCGCCGCCGAGGTGGCGATTGCAGCCATGCAGCGTCTGCCTAACGTCATCATGCCTTTCCCTGGTGGTGTAGTGCGATCTGGCTCCAAAGTGGGCAGCCGTTACGCCGCCATGTTCGCCTCCACCAACGACGCCTTTTGCCCGACGCTAAAAGGCGTGACGCAAACTGAACTATCAAGTGACATAGAGAGCGTGATGGAAATTGTCATAGACGGCCTAAGTTTTGACGACATCGCCTTGGCCATGGAAGCCGGCATCGCCGCTATCTGCGCATTGGGCAGCGCCAGCGGTGTTAAACGCATCTCGGCCGGCAATTACGGCGGCAAATTGGGTCCGCACCACTTTAAGTTGCATACGATCATGGGCAATAAACAGCCATGAGCGCGTTGACCTTTAGCCTAAAAAAGCCTTTGCAGTTTGCCATTAACTGCGCCGCACTCACGCCCGATGGGCTAGCCAATCTCACATTAAATGAGATTGCCGCGCTCACACTGCATCACGGCAAACAAGCCGTGCGCGTCGACGAACTGTTTGACATCAGCGGCCACGATAACGCATCGCTGCGCTTTTTAAACGCAACGCAGCAACTCGACTACCTGGGCGCCAACATGCGCAGCGGGCGCATCGACATAAGCGGCGATGCGGGAGCTTATTTAGGCTTTGGCATGAAAGGCGGCGAGATACGCTGCCTAGGCAACACGAGAGACTTGGCGGCCTGCAATATGCAAAACGGGCTGTTGGTTATTCATGGCAACACCGGTGATTTTTTAGGTGGCGCAGCGGCCGGCTTACGCAAAAGCATGTTAGGCGGCACGGTAGTGGTAAAAGGCCATGCCGGCGACCGCGTGGGCGATCAAATGCGCCGTGGGCTCATATTGATTGAAGGCAATGCCGGCGATTATTGCGCCAGCCGCATGCTGGCTGGCACCATAGGCGTGCTTGGCAAGGTTGGCTCTTACGCCGGTTTTAGCATGCACCGCGGCACGCTACTGCTCACCGCCCAGCCAGACTTGCACCCAACCATGCAAGCATGCGGCAGCCACACGCTGCCCTTTTTAAACCTGCTGTTTAAATCCTTTGCACCTTATTCCCAAGCCTTTGCCAGCCTAAAAAGTTTGCGTGCAGCACGCTGGCTGGGCGATGCCGCCAACAAAGGCATGGGTGAAATACTCATCGTTTGCTAGCGTTAAAAAGTTCGATTTACCAAAGTATTTACTTGTAAATTTACGAGAGCACCTCTAAACGCGAGTGTTAACATAGCGCTTTTAAAAAACCCATAGCCATGACCAGTCCAACTACCTACCTAACCGCTGCTTTATATAAATTTGTCAGCTTGGCCGATTACCAAGCTTTGCAAGCGCCATTACTCAAAGCCTGCCAAGCGCATCGCATTAAAGGCACGTTATTGCTGGCGGAAGAAGGCATCAACGGCACCATCGCCGGCTTAGCAGATGACGTGCGCGATTTACTAAGCTTTTTGCGTCAGGACCCCATGTTTAAAAACCGTTTGGCCGATTTGGAACATAAGGAATCCTACGCCAACGAGCACCCGTTTTATCGCATGAAGGTGAAATTGAAAAAGGAAATCGTGACCTTGGGCGTGCCCGGTGTCAGCCCCACCAAAAAAGTCGGCACTTATGTGGCCGCCGCCGATTGGAACGCCTTAATATCCGATCCCGAGGTGCTACTAATCGATACGCGCAACAGTTACGAAGTGGACATAGGCACCTTTAAAGGCGCGATCGACCCCAAGACCACGACTTTTCGAGAGTTTCCGCAATACATCGCTGAGCACTTCGATAAAACCAAACACAAAAAAGTGGCGATGTTTTGCACCGGCGGCATACGTTGCGAAAAAGCCTCGTCCTACATGATGGATCAAGGTTTTGAGGAAGTATTTCATTTACAAGGTGGCATATTAAAGTATTTGGAAACCGTCCCGGAAAGCGAGAGCCTATGGCAAGGTGAGTGCTTTGTGTTTGATCAACGCGTGGCGGTTAAACACAACCTAGCCGTTGGCGAGTTTGATCAATGCTACGCCTGCCGCCACCCATTATCGCCCGCGGAAATGCAAAGTCCCGATTACAGCCCCGGCATCTCTTGCCCATACTGCATCGCCAGCTTGTCTGCTGAAAAACGCGCACGCTTGAGCGAACGGCAAAAACAAGTGGCACTGGCGAAACAGCGTGGCGAAATACACATAGGCGAGACCCAGTTAGCAGAGAAACGTAAGAAATAATAATGCTTGGGCGAGTTAATATCTTAAGTCTTATATAAAACATAAGATATCTGTAAAAAGACAGGAAATCATTTAATTATTGCTTGATTTGCCGGCATCTAAGGTTTATTGTTTAGGTCGCGCTTTTATTCTTAGAACCTTAAGTAATAAGGCCTTGCAAAGAATTAAGCTAGCTTATTAATAACAAGAAATTGTCTACAGAACAATGCGGGTTACCCGATAGAAACACTACATAATCAACAGCAAAACTAGAGGAGTCAGTATGAGTTTAGATCTTTTAAAAGGCCTTGGTGTAAAAATACCTTACAAAGCCAAATACGATAATTTTATTGGCGGCAAATGGGTTGCGCCAGTTAAGGGTGAATACTTTGATGTCATTACGCCTATCACTGGTAAACCTTATACCAAAGCGGCTCGCTCCAGTGCAGAAGACATTGAATTAGCATTAGACGCTGCGCACGCTGCTGCAGACAAATGGGCCAAAACCGCCCCAGGTGAACGCGCTAATTTGCTACTAAAAATTGCGGATCGCTTAGAAGCCAACCTTGAGTTATTGGCTACCGCAGAAACCATTGACAACGGTAAACCTATCCGTGAAACATTGAATGCCGACATTCCATTAGCCATCGATCACTTCCGCTACTTCGCCGGTTGCATGCGTGCACAAGAAGGCAGCTTGAGTGAAATTGACGACAGCATGGTGGCTTACCACTTCCACGAGCCTATCGGCGTGGTCGGCCAAATTATTCCTTGGAACTTCCCAATTCTAATGGCGGCATGGAAATTAGCACCAGCCGTGGTTGCCGGTAACTGCGTGGTATTAAAACCAGCAGAATTCACACCAATCAGCATCTTGATTTTAATGGAAACCATCGCTGACATCTTGCCACCAGGCGTGATCAACATCGTTAACGGTTACGGCCGCGATGTAGGTGCCCCATTAGCCAACAGCCGTCGTATCGGTAAAATTGCCTTTACCGGCTCAACCGGAACCGGTCGCGTGATTGCGCAAGCAGCGGCATCTAACTTAATTCCTGCTACATTGGAATTGGGCGGCAAATCCCCTAACGTGTTCTTTGAAGACATTGCCGATGCAGACGACGACTTCTTTGATAAAGCCGTTGAAGGTTTGGTATTGTTTGCCTTTAACCAAGGTGAAGTGTGTACCTGCCCATCTCGCGCATTGATACAAGAATCCATCTACGACAAATTCATGGAACGCGTATTACCTCGCGTGGCAGCCATTAAACAAGGCAACCCATTGGATCCAAACACCATGATAGGTGCGCAAGCATCGCAAGACCAATTAAACAAAATCATGTCATACATGGACATTGGTAAGCAAGAAGGCGCTAAATTATTAATTGGTGGCGAGCGCAACATGTTAAGTGGCGCGTTGGCTGACGGTTATTACATCCAGCCTACTTTGCTTAAAGGCCACAACAAAATGCGCGTGTTCCAAGAAGAAATTTTTGGCCCAGTGCTTGCCGTAACGACCTTTAAAGACGAAGCAGATGCTTTAGCGATTGCCAACGACACCATATTCGGCCTAGGTTCAGGCGTATGGACTCGCGATGGCAGCCGTGCTTACCGCATGGGCCGTGGCATCAAAGCCGGTCGCGTTTGGACCAACTGCTACCACGCCTACCCTGCGCACGCAGCGTTTGGCGGCTACAAAGAGTCCGGCATTGGCCGCGAGACCCACAAGGTCATGCTCGACCATTACCAGCAAACCAAGAACCTCTTGGTAAGCTACAGCGA
>CAJBBQ010000031.1 GCA_903951385.1 uncultured Pseudomonadota bacterium | reverse complement strand
TGTACTAGAATTTGGTGCCGGATGTCGGAATCGAACTGACGACCTTCGCATTACAAGTGCGCTGCTCTACCAACTGAGCTAATCCGGCGTTTATTTGAGACGCGTATTATACTGATTTTTTGAAAAAAGTTAAGCTACTTTACAATAGTTAACTTAGGTTTCTTGCTATTGACTGCCGTGCTTGCATTGGATTGATTTGGCACTTGGCTAGCGCCATCGGATAAATCGCCATCAGCTGGCATGTTGTCGACTTCAAAAAACATGCCTTGCCCAGTTTCTCTAGCAAACAAGCCTTTTACAGCCGTCATGGGCACGTATAAATTCTGCGACACCCCAGCAAACCTTGCCGAGAAACTAACCGCCTCGTTATCCATGAGCAAATCTTTGGTGGCGGTGTAGTTTAGGTTTAGTACTATCTCACCCGCTTTAACGTAAGCCATAGGCACACGTGCTTGAGGGTTAACTGCCACCAGCAGGTGAGGGGTGTAGCCATTATCCATACACCATTCGTGTATAGCCCTTAGCAGGTAGGGCTTAGTGGATGCTTGCTCCGTGGTCATGTTAGTAAGGCATGCCCAACTATTTGCGCATGACTTTTTCTGATGGCGTCATCGCCTCAGCGTACAGCGGTCTAGAAAATAAACGTTCAGCGTATTTTAGAATTGGTGAGGCTTGGTTTTGCAAGACGATGCCATAGTGATCTAAACGCCATAACAAGGGCGTTACTGCTACATCCAGCATGGAATAGTCGTCGCCTAGCAAATAATTTTGTTTAGCAAAAATAGGCACCAATTGCGTCAAATTATCGCGCACGGTAATGCGCGCTTTATCCGCACGCTGCTCGTCGTCAGACTCAATATCCTTGATGTGATCGAACAGTTCTTTTTCAAAGTTATACAAGAACAAGCGAGCACGCGCACGCATCACCGGATCGGGCGGCATTAATTGTGGGTGGGGGAAACGCTCATCGATGTATTCATTGATGATATTCGCTTCGGACAAAACCAAATCACGCTCAACCAAAACCGGCACTTGGTTATACGGATTTATCACCGCAAGGTCTTCAGGCTTGTTGGCCAGGTCGACGTCGATTACTTGAAAGTCCATGCCTTTTTCAAATAATACGATACGGCAACGGTGGCTATAGGGATCGGTTGTCCCTGAGTATAAGGTCATCATTTTAGTGTATGTCTTTCCAATAGGCTTTTTTGAGTTTGTAAGCGAGTACCAACAACACTGCTAAAAAGAGTAATACTATCCAACCTAAATGATTGCGCTGCTGTTTAGCTGGCTCAGCCATAAATGCTAGAAAATTCGTTAAGTCACCCACCAATGCATCGTATTCCGCTGGGGCCAATTTACCTGGCTTGCTTAGCTCGAGTTGATGCGTTTCGTGGTTCATGATTTGTTCGCCCTGCAATTGATACAAAACATGCGGCATGGATACTTTGCAGCTCACTGGATCAAACACGCAATTGCCCCAACCCGTTGTGCTGGTTTCATCGCGGTAAAAAGCGCGCATGTAGCTGTAAACCCAATCGGCACCACGGGCACGCACTTCCACT
This sequence comes from uncultured Pseudomonadota bacterium, assembly GCA_903951385.1. Classification (GTDB taxonomy): domain Bacteria; phylum Pseudomonadota; class Gammaproteobacteria; order Burkholderiales; family Methylophilaceae; genus Methylotenera; species Methylotenera hypolimnetica. The sequence continues at coordinate 36,481 of CAJBBQ010000031.1, read as the reverse complement.
GATAAATCAGGTGGCGCCACGCCAAACCATTTTTTGGCCTCTTCTGGGTTGATGGCCACCTTCATGGTGTCACCAACCTTTTCACCGGCAAATAGCAAATTGTCTTTAATTTGCTTTTCGGTCAGGCCTATGGCTAGCAAACGGTTGTAGCGCATGTAATTGGCACTGTGGCAATTTAAGCAATTGTTCACAAAAGTGCGTGCACCGCGCTGCAAAGATTCATGATTGGAGGCATCGATGGGCGCTTTGTCCAAATGCACAGCAGCGTTTGCTAAGGCGTGCTGAGCAAACATCAATGCCGACAATACGGATAAAACGCTTAAACCTAGTTTAATGGTGTTTTTCATGGTTATTATCCTGTCACCCTTTCTGGTACCGCTAAGGTTTTATCTTTTTTGCTATACCAAGGCATAAGTATAAAAAATGCGAAATAGACCAGCATGAAGATACGCGCTGCTACCGTGGCACGCTCTGCATTGCCAAGCCAAGGGCCAAATTGACCCCAAACGTTTGATGGCTCTGTACCTAGGTAACCCAGCACAATGAAACTCACCACAAAAGCTGCTAACCACTGTTTATACAAACGACCGCGGTAGCGTATGGATTTCACCGGGCTCTTATCCAACCAAGGTAGCAAGGCGAAGATCAGAACGGACAGACCCATGGCTGCTACACCCGGAAACAGCGAAGGGGGTATGCCCAAGAAGCCAACACCAGGAAACGGCGGAACCGCACGCAATATGGAGTAATAAGGCGTGAAATACCAAACCGGCGCAATGTGAGCCGGCGTAACCAGCGGATTGGCTGGTACAAAATTATTGGCTTCCAGGAAGTAGCCGCCCATTTCTGGCGCAAAGAAGATGATGGTAGAAAACACCATCAAAAACACCACCACACCAACGATGTCTTTCACCGTGTAATACGGGTGAAAAGGAATGCCGTCCAATGGAATGCCGGTTTTCTTGTCTTTTAATTTTTTAATTTCTATGCCATCCGGGTTATTCGAACCAACCTCATGCAAGGCAATAATGTGCGCCGCAACCAAGCCAACCAAAACAAATGGCAAGGCAATCACATGAAAGGCAAAGAAACGGTTTAAGGTGGCATCCGACACCAAGTAATCGCCACGCAACCACTCAGACACATCCGGGCCTACAAAAGGAATGGCCGAGAACAAGTTGACAATCACTTGCGCACCCCAATAGGACATTTGACCCCATGGCAATAGGTAGCCAAAGAAGGCTTCGCCCATTAAGCACAAGAAGATACCCACACCAAATAACCAGATCAGCTCGCGCGGATTACGATAGGATCCATAGATAATGCCGCGGAACATGTGCAAATACACCACCACAAAAAACATGGAAGCGCCGGTGGAGTGCATATAGCGGATTAACCAGCCCCAAGGCACGTCACGCATAATGTATTCAACGGATGCAAATGCCAGCATGGCATCCGGCTTGTAATGCATGGTCAAGAATATGCCCGTTAGTATCTGCAACACCAACACCAACAAGGACAGCGATCCAAAGAAATACCAAAAATTGAAATTCTTGGGCGCGTAGTATTCGGTTAAGTGGGCCTTAATGTTGCTGCTCAAGGGGAAACGGGCATCAACCCATTCCAAACCTTGGCCTAGCGCATTGGCGACCACTGATTTTTTATCTGCATTTGTTTTATTTGTCATGACTTAAGCCTTATCCTCAGTATCCACACCAATCAGCAAGGTTGTATCCGTTAAGTATTTATGCGGCGGCACCACCAAGTTAGTCGGTGCTGGAGAGCCTTTAAATACGCGCCCCGCTAAGTCGAATTTAGAGCCATGGCAAGGGCAAAAGAAACCGCCAGTCCAATTGTCACCCATGTCACCCTTAGGCTGAAGCTTGGCGGATGGGGAACAGCCCAAGTGAGTGCAGATACCGACCATAACCGCTAAATTTGGCTTAATGGATCGGTCTGTGCTTTTGCAATAATCGGGCTGCTGCGACACCACGTCGCAACTTGGATCAGTCAACTGATCGTCGTGTTTAGCTAACTCGGCCGTCATCTCTTCGGTACGGTTGATAATCCAAACTGGCTTACCACGCCATTCCACGGTCATCATGCTGCCCGGTGCAATTTTACTCACGTCCACTTCCACTGGCGCACCGGCGGCTTTGGCGCGCTCGCTTGGCGTCATGCTCAATACAAAGGGCACGGCCGCAGCGGCGCATCCAAGCGCGCCTACGCTGGACGTGGCGATTAAAAAGTTGCGCTTTTCTAAATCAACCACAGTGGCTTGATCGGCTTGCGCTGCATTTTTTTTCTTGTCATTTGGTGTGTCTGACATGTTTTCCTCATGAACTAATTTGGATTGACCGGATTGGATGACTAGGATACTTAATAATTCATCCACGTACACAATAAATTCTTTTAATCGTTAACCACTTTGCTTAATCTTCAAAGCCCTGCAAATTTCAAATTGGCCATATTGTACAATTTTTTGTTAATTAGTTAAAGGTTTATTTTATAAGTCATTGAAAAATATAGGTTAAACTGGATTGTATAGATCTAAAAATTCATGCTCCAGCGCGAATTTTTTTGCCAAATGCTCGCCCAATGCCTGAACGCCATAACGCTCAGTGGCATGGTGGCCAGCAGCAATGTAAGCCACGCCAGACTCGTGGGCTAAGTGGGTGGTCTGTTCCGATATTTCCCCACTAATGAAGGCATCGACACCCAAGCTAATCGCCTCTTCCATATAAGATTGGCCAGCGCCTGTGCACCATGCAACGGTTTTGAGTTTTTTATCCAAATCACCCACCACCAAACTTGGCCTTTGCAGCACCGTGTCTATGCGCTTAGCAAAGGCAGCTAAACTGCATGGTTGTTCAAGGCTGCCATAACAAATCAGGTTGGCGTCACCAACTGACCCAGTTTGATCCAGGCCTAACTTACGGCCTAAAGTGGCATTGTTGCCTACTTCAGGGTGAGCATCTAAGGGTAAGTGGTAGGCCATCAAACTGATGTTTCTTTCGATCAAAAAGGCCAGTCTTTTGCGCTTAATGCCAACGACTCGCGGGTCCTCATTGCGCCAGAAATAGCCATGATGAACCAAGGCCAAGTCGGCACCACGCTCGGCGGCCTGCTCTAAGAATGCCAAGCTAGCGCTGACCCCAGTGACAATTTTGCCCACCTCGGCCCGCCCTTCAACTTGCAAGCCATTGGGGCAATAATCCTTATGGCGATCCACTTGCATGAATTGCTGGGTATAGTCGATCAAATCATTAAGCTTAACCATCGCGTGCGCCCTTTTTTATTACTTAGCTCTTGAATATTCGCTACAATAGGCCGATATTACAACGCAAAGCGCCATTGCTCAAAGTAAAAACCACAGCCAGCGCAGACTATTACCGTTTAATTTTACCTAGGTATGTTGTTCATTTAGCCCACCATTAATCGATAACCATGCACCCATCGCTCAGCAAAAAACTATGGCTCATTTTTGCCCAAACCACCACCTTGTGCTTAGCGCTCCTGTTTGTGTTGCGCACCTTTTCACCGCATTTATTAGAAAAGCTAAGCCCACAAAAAAACTCAGCCGTATTGGTTAAATACGCCGAGCCTAGCTTAGGTGTCCGTTCGGCAGGCTCCTACAGTCTGGCAGTAAAAAAAGCCATGCCGGCCGTGGTGAATGTATTTACCAGTAAAAAAGCCACCGACAACCCGCATCAAAAATACTTGGACGACCCGATGTTTCGCCATTTTTTTGGCGACCAATTTGATGATAACGACGGACAAAATCAAGCGGAAAACAGCCTGGGATCAGGCGTCATTGTTAGCGAGCAAGGCCTCATACTGACCAATAACCATGTGATAGCTAGTGCCGATGAAATCGACATCGCCCTCTCTGACGGTCGTAAGATGTCAGCAAAAGTGGTTGGAACCGACCCTGAAACCGACTTGGCGCTGATTAAAATAGACGCCCAAAATTTACCTGCCATCACCTTTGCCAGTTCAGAAAAATTAAACGTAGGCGACGTAGTGCTGGCCATAGGCAATCCGTTTGGGGTTGGCCAAACGGTCACGCAAGGAATCATTAGCGCCCTTGGTCGCACGCACTTAGGCATCAATACCTTTGAAAACTTTATTCAGACAGACGCATCGATTAATCCAGGCAATTCCGGAGGCGCGTTAATTGATACCGAAGGGAATTTGGTCGGCATTAACAGTGCAATTTATTCTCGCAGTGGTGGCTCCATGGGCATAGGCTTTGCCATACCAGCGAGTTTAGCGCGCCAAGTAATGGAACAAATAGTTAGCCTAGGCAACGTCACGCGCGGCTGGATAGGCATACAAGCGCAGGACATCACGCCTGAATTAGCCGAATCGTTCAAGCTAAAACAGGCACAAGGGGCATTGGTGGCGGGGGTGCTTAAAGGCGGACCGGCTGACAAAGCCGGCGTGCTGGCAGGGGATATATTGCTAGCCATAGACGGCAATCCCATTTACGACACGGGCTCCATGCTTAATTTAATTGCGGCCTTGACGCCTAATCAACAAGCTAACCTAAACATTGTCCGAGCTGAAAAAAACCTGAATTTAAAGGTCAAGGTCGGCAAGCGACCAAAACCACTCGCCAAAAAATAGCCATAAACCATATCAGGCTGGCGAGTCAGGCTCGCTACTATTTGCTTTAGTAATGAACCCAGCCAACAAAATACCCAGCTCGTAGAGCAGGCAAATGGGCAGCGCCAACATAAACTGCGAAACCACATCAGGCGGGGTAAAAATTGCCCCAAGGATGAACGCCACCACCACTACATAAGCTCGCATGGCCTTCAACTGGATCACGTCTAACCAGCCAAAATACACCACCAAAATAACGGCAATAGGCACTTGAAAGGCCAAACCGAATGCAAAAAACAGGCCTATCACGAAGTCCAGGTAATTGGCTATATCGGTCATGACTGCCACCCCAACAGGAGCTGCGCTAATAATAAATCCAAAAATGACTGGCAACACCAGGAAGTAGGCGAAAGCCATGCCCATTAAAAACAAGCAACAGCTAGCCACTATCATGGGCACCATGAATTTTTTTTCATGCGCATACAATCCAGGCGCAACGAAAGACCAAGCTTGATACATGGTATGCGGCAGGGAAATAATGAAGGCCGCCATCATGGCAACTTTCATGGGCACGAAAAAGGGCGTGGTCACCGCCGTGGCAATCATCTGCCCGCCACTGGGTAATTGTGCGAGCAAGGGTGCGGCTAATAGGCTGTATATTTTATTGGCAAACGGCAACAGCATTAGCAAGACCAGCGCAAATCCAATCAGCGTGCGCAACAAACGGTCACGCAATTCAATTAAATGACTAATGAAATTTTCGGTTGGGGTCACAGGGTGAAGTTAGTTTTTGGCTGACGGCTCTTTTGCCGAAACCGTTTCTAAGGCATCCAATTCTTGGAAATCCAGCTGTTGCGTCAGTTCACTGACTTTACGCTGGGCTTTAGCCTGGGCCTTATGGCTGCTTTGCTTTATTTCATTTTGCAATTGCTGCAACTCTTCAAAGCGCGCCTCACGATTGACTTCTTCTTTGACTTCCGCAAGATACCGCTGCATGCGTCCGACAAGCGCGCCAAGCGTGCGCGCGACTTTCGGCAATTTTTCTGGGCCTATGACGATCAACGCAACAAATGCGATGACCAGCAGCTCAGAAAATGAAACATCAAACACGTAAAATCAGATTGAAAAATTACTGCGCGGCTGGTTTCTTCGCAGCGGGTTTTTTTGCTGCGGCTGGCTTTTTAGCTGCCGCAGGTTTTTTAACCGCAGCGGGTTTTTTAACGGCTGGCTTTTTAGCAACTGCAGGTTTTTTAACGGCGGCTGGCTTTTTAACGGCCGGTTTTTTTGCTACCGCTGGCTTCTTCACTGCTGCTGGTTTTTTGGCAGCAGTAGTTTTTGCTATTGCCGCGCCGGCTGCTTTTGCCTTTGGTTTAGCCGCCGGTTTTTTTGCGGCTGCTTTAGGTTTGGCTGTCGAAACAGCGGCTGCCGCAACGGGTTTGTCTAAAGCAGCTTTGCCTTCATTGACCGCATCTTTAAAATCTTTAACCGCGCCACCAACGTCGCCGCCCATGTTGCGTAATTTCTTCGTGCCAAAAACCAGCACGACTATTAACAATACAATTAACCAATGCCAAATGCTTAATGATCCCATGACGATACTCCTAAAATATTAAAGTTAGTTATTGCGTGACTTATCGCCACCGCCCATTACATGCACATGAATATGAAACACTTCTTGACCACCTTCTACACCGGTATTTATTAGGGTCTTGAATCCTGCTAAACCTTGCTGTTTTGCTAATTTCGGCGCAAGCAATAGCATTTTACCTAATAATGCCTGATGTTCGTTTTCACAGCTGGCTAAGCTGTCTATGTGTAATTTTGGCACAATCAAAAAATGTACGCTAGCCGATGGCCTAATGTCATTAAAGGCAATCACATCATCGTCTTCGTATATTTTTGTGGAAGGGACTGCGCCACTTACAATTTTACAAAATATGCAGTTGTCACTCATTTTTACTTGCTACTTTCTTGTCTGGATGCTTTTTCTTCCAGACCAGACAGACCTTCGCGCCTCGCCAATTCTGCCAACACGTCATCTGGCTTTAATCCGGCATGCGCTAGCATCACCAAGGTGTGAAACCATAAATCGGCTGTTTCGTATATCAAGTCTTGTTTGTTGGGATTTTTAGCTGCAATGATGGTCTCAGCAGCTTCTTCTCCGACTTTTTTCAAGATACTGTCCATGCCATTGGCATACAGTTTTGCCACATACGATGATTGTGGGTCAGCGTCTTTGCGTTGCTCCAGCAATACTGCCAAACGGTTTAATGTATCGTTCATGTTTATCTCATTCGGCCTAATAAATATCTTTGGGGTCTTTAATCACGGCTTGATCGATTATCCACTGACCTTTTTCTAATTTCTTAAAAAAGCAATTGTGCCGACCAGTATGGCAGGCAATGCCGCCTACCTGCTCAACCTGAATCAACACCACGTCCTCATCGCAATCTATGCGAATTTCATGCACCTGTTGAAAATGTCCCGATTCTTCACCTTTATGCCACAACTTGTTACGCGAGCGCGACCAATAAACTGCTTGCTTGGTATCATTGGTCAATTGCAGAGCCTCACGATTCATCCAGGCAAACATGAGTATGCGGCCTGTTTGGTGCTCTTGTGCGATGACCGGCACCAAACCATTGGCATCCCAGCGAATGTCATCTAACCAAGTCATAACCTAACTTCTATCCCTTGTTGTGCCATGTATTGCTTAGCCTGCTTCACCGTGTATTCCCCATAATGAAAAATACTGGCGGCCAGTACGGCATCGGCACCGCCTAGTTTCACGCCATCCACCAAATGCTGCAAATTACCCACCCCGCCAGAGGCGATAATTGGCACTTCAACGGCGTCTGAAATGGCTTTATTCAAGGGATTGTTGAAGCCTATTTTTGTACCATCACGGTCCATGCTAGTGATTAAAAGCTCACCGGCACCAAGGCTGGCCATGTGCTGAGCCCACTTAACGGCGTCCAAGCCGGTTGCCTTACGCCCGCCGTGGGTAAACACTTCCCACTCGAATGGCTGATTGTCCACTTTTTTGGCATCAATCGCCACCACTATGCATTGCGAACCAAAGCGTTGAGCAGCATCCGCCACCATCTGTGGATTAAGCACGGCCGTGGTGTTAATGCTAACCTTATCGGCTCCCGCGTTAAGCAAGCGCCGCACGTCTTCAACCTCACGCACACCGCCGCCTACTGTTAATGGGATAAACACTTGGCTGGCAACCTGCTCAATAATGTGCAAAATCAATCCGCGGTTATCGGAGCTGGCGGTAATGTCTAAAAAAGTAAGTTCGTCTGCGCCTTGATCGTCGTAGCGCTTGGCAATTTCCACTGGGTCTCCGGCATCCCTTAGCTCCAGAAAATTAACGCCTTTTACTACCCGACCATCGGTCACATCCAAACAAGGAATAATGCGTTTAGCGAGCACTTAATTCATCCGCAAGTTTTTGCGCGGCTGCAAAATCCAAACTGCCTTCGTAAATCGCACGACCGGTGATGGTGCCTATGATGCCCTCATCGGCCACTGCGCACAAACGACGCACGTCATCCAGATTGGTCACGCCGCCTGATGCAATAACAGGAATAGTTAGCGCTTGCGCCAACGCTACCGTGGCTTCGATATTGACCCCGGTCAGCATGCCATCTCGGCCGATGTCCGTATAAACAATAGAATTGACACCGTAATCTTCAAATTTCATGGCCAGGTCGATAACATCATGGCCGGTCAATTTAGACCAACCGTCTACCGCCACTTTGCCGTCTTTCGCATCGAGGCCGACTATGATATGGCCAGGAAAAGCGTCGCAGGCCTCGTGCAAAAAGCCCGGACTTTTAACCGCCGCCGTACCGATAATGACGTAGCTGATGCCATTGTCTAAATAGCGTTCTATGGTTTCTAAATCCCGTATACCACCACCTAGCTGAATAGGAATATCACCCCCTACTGCGCTGACAATAGAGCGTATGGCCGCTTCATTAACCGGCTTACCTGCGAAGGCGCCGTTCAAATCCACTAAATGCAAGCGCTTGCCACCGCAATCTACCCAATGCTTAGCCATGGCAGCGGGATCCTCGGAAAAAACCGTGGACTCTTCCATTAAACCTTGTTTAAGCCTTACACAGTGGCCGTCTTTAAGATCGATTGCAGGGATAATTAACATAGTCATATCAAAAAATAATTAAAAGTTGGTCTATTAATTTGTGGCATTACGGTAACCAGTTTACAAAATTGCTTAGCATTTGCAAACCGGCACTAGCGCTTTTTTCTGGGTGAAACTGCACGGCAAATAAATTGTTTTTCGCGATAGCGCTGGTAAATGAATTGGGGTATTCACTGTAGCCAGCCACTAAGGACAGCTCTTCTGGCTGCACATAATAACTGTGCACGTAATAAAACCGTGCGCCATCTTCGATTCCTTGCCATAAGGCATGGGGGGCACGGCCTTGATCACGGCTTTGATAAACCTGATTCCAGCCCATGTGCGGCACTTTTAATTTGTCGCCATGGCGGTCGTGCATGTCGGCCGTTGCGAAGCGTCGCACTTGCCCCTTGAACAAACCTAGTCCAGCCGCATTGCCCTCCTCAGAGTGCTCGAATAGCATTTGCAAGCCTATGCATATGCCTAAAAATGGCTTGTTATTGGCCGCCTCCAAAACAGCAGCCCGTAAACCCCGCGCATCCAATTCACGCATGCAATCGGGCATGGCGCCTTGGCCAGGAAACACCACGCGACTGGCGCTGGCTATTTCATCCGGATTGCTACTAATCACAACCGATTTACCTGGTGCAACGTGCTCCAAGGCCTTGGCCACGGAGCACAAATTGCCCATGCCGTAATCAACCACTGCTATGTCTGTATTTTTCATTCGTCGAGCTGAACGGCCCTGCCAAAAAAGCTTACAAACTGCCTTTGGTAGACGGCATGATGCCTACCATGCGCGCATCCATTTCAACGGCCATGCGTAAGGCACGGCCAAAGGCTTTAAATATTGTCTCGGCCTGATGATGGGCATTGTGCCCTTTTAAATTGTCTACGTGCATGGTTACGTTGGCATGATTAACAAACCCTTGGAAGAATTCGTGTATCAAATCCACGTCAAATTCACCAACAGCAGCGCGGGTAAATTCACAAGAAAACGTTAAGCCAGGACGACCAGACACATCCAGCACCACGCGGGATAAGGCTTCATCTAGTGGCACATAAGCATGGCCGTAACGGCGTATGCCTTTTTTATCGCCCAAAGCTTTGGTAAAAGCCATACCTAGCGTAATGCCTATGTCTTCAACCGTATGGTGCGCATCAATATGCAAATCGCCTTTTGCGTTAACGGCTATATCCATCATGCCGTGACGCGCGATTTGATCGAGCATGTGATCGAGAAAACCTATTCCGGTTTCATATTTTGAAACGCCGGTACCGTCTAAATTAAGGTTAACCGTGATTTGCGTTTCCAATGTATTTCTTACTACTTCAGCTGTGCGCATAGGAAGTCACTAAATAAAAGAATGCGTAAAATGGATGTTTGCTATTTTAACCTAAAGCGCCTGCGCTTGGTTCTTTTGCACACACCCTCAGAACAACATTTTCAGCCCTAGTCTTTTATTCCTATGGGCTCATCAATAAAAAAAGCCTAGCAAGATGAATAATCTTAACTAGGCTTTTAGTTTGCTTACGCTAATTACCGTCTCAACTGCTAAACACCGTGCATGAACACATGGCTTAGCCTGAAAAAACGTTAATTATTGAGCCGCAGCAGGTGCAGCTTCTGCAGGTGCCGCGTCAGCTGGCGCTACTTCTGCTGCTGGTGCTACTTCTGCAGGCGCATCAGCTGGTGCCGGCGCTTTGTTGAACACAGAAAGCAACACTAGCGCTACAACAGCAGCGATTAGCCAAGGTAATAATTTTTTAACGCCACCAGCACTGGCAGAACCACCGTGAGCAATGGCTGTAATTTCAGCTGCTGCTGCTGCTGGATCTTTAGCGCCGTAGATAGCTGCACCAGCAACGATGATGGTTGCGCCAGCATCTTTAACTTGTTGTGTGGTTGTCGCTTTAACGCCACCCGCTACTGAGATCTCAACGCCTAATTTAAGGCCAGCTACCATAGACAAATCGTTAAACGGTGTTTGACCAGCTGCTTGTTGATCCAAACCAGTGTGTACGCCAATGATGTGAGCGCCTAATTTAGCCACTTCGATAGTGCGTGCTTTTTTATCGGCCACGTTGATCAAGTCAACTTGTGCTTTTTTGCCGTATTTGTTGGCTACATCAATTACACCTTTGATGGTGCCGATGTCCGCTGTACCCAATACCGTGCAAATGTCTGCACCGGCTTTGTAGAATGGCTCGGCTTCATAGAAACCAGCATCCATTGTTTTCAAGTCAACTAAGATTTTGTTTTTTGGGAATTTAGCACGTAACACTTCAAGTAATTTGATACCGTTATGCTTAATGCATGGTGTACCAATTTCTAAAATATCTACATGTGGGGCAACTTTAGTTGCTAAAGCGACGGTACCGTCGAAATCTAATGAATCTAATGCCATTTGGGTTTGTGCCATGCTACATCCTCCAACTAAAAATAAACGCCACGTGCGTTTACTTAAGATTAAAAATACGAATTAAATAGTTTATTGTGCAGAAATCACACATTTCGCGATAATAACACGACGCGATTGTGGAATTAAGAATTTTTTTTGCGAACGAAGAACTTTTTCCGGTTTTTATAAGCGTTTTTACCGCAAAAACAGCCTATTTCAAAGGGTTTTTCTCAATTCAAACAACATCAAGGCCGACTGAGTATTTCCCGCAATGCCTTCAGCAACAGAACCGATTGCGCATCCGTGCCTATGGTAATGCGCAAATACGGTGCAATGCGACTGGGGGCTTTGAAATGACGAACAATAATGTTTTTTTGCCTAAGCATAGCGGTAATTTCCGCTCCGCCAAGTGTCCGGTGTTTTGCAAAGATAAAGTTAGCGCCGGATGGCAAGACCTCAAAATCTAGACTGGCTAATTCAGCCATCAGCGCCTCACGGGTAGCCACCACTTTATGGCAAGTGTCTTGAAAGTAGACGCTATCTTGCATAGCAACAATAGCACCAGCAGAGGCAAAGCGGTCTACAGGGTATGAGTTAAAACTGTCTTTCACCCTAGTCAAAGCCTCAATTAACTCAGCTGAGCCCAAGGCATAACCAACGCGTAGGCCTGCTAAAGATCGGGCTTTAGATAAGGTATGCACCACCAATAAGTTAGGGTAATGCTGGATTAAGCCAACCGCAGACTCGGTACCAAAATCCACGTAAGCCTCGTCCACCACGACCACTGAATGCTTATTCATTTGCAGCAACTGCTCTATCTTAGCTAAGGGCAATGGAATACCAGTCGGCGCATTGGGATTGGGGAATACGATGCCGCCATTTGGCTGATCGTAATCTTCTACCTTAATCGTAAAATCATCCGATAAGGGCACGGTTTGGTATTCAATGTCATACAAACCACAATAAACAGGGTAAAAGCTGTAAGTAATGTCTGGAAACAATAAGGGGCGACTGTGCTTTAGCAGTGCTTGAAACACATGCGCCAACACCTCATCCGAGCCATTACCAACAAAAACGTTTTCCTTTTGCAATTGATAGGTGCTGGCAATGGCTGCTTTTAAGGCATCTGAATTGGGATCGGGATAAAGGCGCAAAGACTCAGCGGCTTCTAACTTCAGTGCCTGCAACACCTTAGGGCTTGGGCCATACGGATTTTCATTGGTATTTAGTTTAACTAAATTATCCAGTTTAGGTTGTTCGCCCGGCACATAAGGCGTTAGCTTATGCACCACATCGCTCCAAAATTTACTCATTTATTTGGCTTCAACCTAAATTCAGCGGATCTGGCGTGCGCTTGCAAGCCTTCGCCATAAGCTAAGGTGGCGGCCACTTTACCTAAGGTTTGCGCACCGGCTTCGGACACCATGATTAAGCTGGAACGCTTCTGGAAATCGTATACCCCTAGCGGCGAAGAAAAACGCGCCGTGCGTGAAGTGGGCAACACGTGGTTGGGTCCAGCGCAATAATCCCCTAGCGCCTCACAGGTGTTACGCCCCATGAATATGGCGCCGGCGTGCTTGATGCTCAAACTAAAAGCCAAGGGATCGTCCATGGACAATTCCAAATGCTCAGGCGCGATGTAATTGCAAATCTTGGCTGCCTCAGCCAGATCGCGCACCTGTATCAAGGCACCTCTATCGGTCAAGGCGGTTCTGATGATGTCTTTACGCGGCATGCCTGCCAACAACTTGTCTATGCTGGCTTGCACGCTTTGTAAAAAGTCGGCATCTGGGCTCAATAAAATGGCTTGTGCTAACTCATCGTGCTCGGCTTGACTAAATAAATCCATCGCCACCCAATCTGGGTTGGTCTTGCCATCGCAGATAACCAGAATTTCCGATGGGCCGGCCACCATGTCTATGCCAACCACACCAAACACGCGCCGCTTAGCAGCCGCCACGTAAGCATTACCTGGGCCCACCACTTTATCTACTTGCGGTACGGTTTGCGTGCCGTAAGCCAAGGCGCCAACGGCTTGCGCGCCGCCTATGCAAAACACCCGGTCCACGCCAGATATCGCCGCCGCGGCTAACACCAACTGATTGCGCTCACCATTAGGCGTAGGCACCACCATAATCAATTCTTTCACGCCGGCCACTTTGGCTGGGATGGCATTCATCAATACGGATGAAGGGTAAGCAGCCTTGCCCCCTGGCACATACAAGCCGACTCGGTCTAATGAGGTTACTTGCTGACCTAGCAAAGTGCCGTCTTGCTCCTCATATCTCCAAGAGCTCATTAATTGCTTTTCATGGTAGACGCGCACTCTATCGGCCGCCACTTGTAAGGCAGCACGTTGATCAGCCGGCAAGGCTTTTAATGCCGCATCCAAGTCTTGTTTACTGATTTCCAGTTCGCTTAATGTGCTGGCCGTGGTTTTATCAAAACGCTGGGTGTACTCCAAGACTGCTGCGTCACCGCGTTTTTTGACGTCTTTTAATATGCCTGCCACCACCTCGTCCACGCTGTCGTCTTGGGCCGTTTCAAAGGCCAATAAGGCCTGCAATTTAGCGTCAAAATCGCTATCGCTGGTGGAGAAACGTCTAATATTTATACTCATAAATCTAACCTAATCTTATTAATGACTTAATTAAAAATCGTTTACTTGGCAGAAATGGCGCTTATAAACGCCTGCATAATCGGTTGAATTTTATCGCGATTCAATTTAAGTGAGGCTTGATTGACCACCAAGCGCGAACTGATGTCACCCACTTCTTCAACCGCTTTAAGTTTGTTGGCCCGCAGTGTGCCACCGGTGCTAACCAAATCCACTATCACGTCGGCCAAACCCACCAAAGGCCCGAGCTCCATCGATCCGTATAGCTTGATCAAATCCACGTGCATGCCTTTAGCGGCAAAATGCTCGCGGGCGGTTTTGACATACTTAGTCACGACTTTAAGGCGAGCCCCACTGCGTATCGAGGCGAAATAATCAAAGTCTTCGCGCACCGCCACCATCATTTTGCATTTGGCTATTTGCAAATCAATAGGTTGATACAAGCCTTCTCCACCGTGCTCGTCCAATACGTCTTTGCCGGCTATGCCCAAATCGGCCGCCCCGTATTGCACGTAAGTAGGCACATCCGAGGCACGCACGATAATCAAGCGCACGTCGTCGCGATTAGTCGGCAATATTAATTTGCGTGAGGATTCCGGGTCTTCCAAGGCATGGATGCCGGCGGCCGCCAACAAGGGCGTGGTTTCCTCAAAAATACGGCCTTTAGAAAGTGCGATGGTTATCATGCTTAAACTCGTTTCACATTGGCGCCCAATGCGTTTAATTTTGCTTCTAGGTTTTCATAACCACGGTCTAGGTGGTAGATGCGTTCCACCACGGTTTCGCCACGGGCAACCAAGCCAGCTAACACCAAACTGGCTGATGCACGCAAATCGGTGGCCATCACGGTCGCGCCATCCAATGAGGCGACGCCTTTAACCAAGGCGGTGTTGCCATCTATACTGATGTCCGCGCCCATGCGTTGCATTTCCTGTACATGCATGAAGCGGTTTTCAAAGATGGTTTCAGTTACTTTTGCTACGCCACTGGCCACGGCATTAAGTGCCATGAACTGCGCTTGCATATCGGTCGGGAAAGCCGGGTGCGGTGCCGTGCGTATGTTAACGGCCTTAAGTTTACCGTCGCTTTTGACGGTAATGCTGTCTTTATCGCTGGTCACCGTGGCACCGGCTTCACGTAGTTTCTCTATTACCGCATCAAGCAAATCGGCCCTAGCATTGAGCAATTTGACTTCGCCTCCAGCCATCGCTGCGGCCACCATGTAAGTACCCGCTTCAATCCGGTCACACACCACGTTGTGTTCGGTGCCATGCAATTTCTCTACACCGACTATGGTAATCACGTCCGTGCCAGCTCCGCTGATGTTGGCACCCATCTTGATCAGCATTTCGGCTAAATCGATCACTTCGGGTTCTTTTGCGGCATTTTCTAGCACCGTCGTGCCTTCAGCCAAAGCCGCCGCCATCATTAAATTTTCTGTGCCGGTGACGGTCACGATGTCCATGTAATAGCGCGCACCTTGCAAACGGCGATTCGGCAAATGCAATGTGCTGGCCTGGATGTAACCATGCGTAATGTGGATGGCCGCGCCCATCGCCTGCAAGCCTTTGATGTGCAAATCCACCGGCCTAGAACCGATGGCACAACCACCTGGCAAGGACACGCGTGCCGTACCAAAACGGGCCAACAATGGCCCCAATACCAATATGGAGGCACGCATGGTTTTTACCATTTCGTAAGTGGCCTCGAAAGACGCCACATCGCTTGCATCCAAGCTTAACTGACTGCCATTCCGGGCAATTTTTACGCCCATGGTATCCAGTAATTTAATGGTGGTAGCGATGTCTTTTAAGGCCGCTACCCCGGTTAAGTGTAAGGGCGTTTCTGCCAACAATGCTGCACATAGTATAGGCAATGCGGCATTCTTAGCACCAGAAACGGTGACCACGCCGTTGAGGCGGTTGCCGCCTTGTATAATTAATTTATCCAATTACTTTGCTGCTTCTAACATCGTTTGAAGCTCTCCGTTTTCATACATTGCACGCATGATATCTGAACCACCAACAAACTCACCATTGATATACAACTGCGGAATGGTCGGCCAATTGGCGTAGACTTTAATGCCTTCACGCACAGCTTGATCAGCCAATACGTCAACAGCAAAGTATTTTGCTTGGCAAGCATCTAAAATTTGCGTGGCCAAATTAGAAAAACCACATTGTGGAAATTTGGGACTGCCCTTCATATACAGCACTACCTTGTTGCTAGTGACCGTTTGCTTAATTTGTGCTTGTGCGTCCATATGCTGCTCCATGACTCGTGTTTAATTTATATTTCCTGGCCAATTTAAGGCTGCTTAGCCCATTGCTCTGGGGTATAGGTCTGCATAGACAAAGCGTGAATTTCCTCACGCATTCTGTCACCGAGCGCAGCATAGACCAATTGATGTTGCTGCACCCGGCTTTTTCCTAAAAAGGCTGAACTGACCAGCACCGCCTCAAAATGGGTGCCATCATCCCCCATGACTTTGATGTATTCACAAGCCAAATGCTGGGTAATGTAGGACTGTAATTGCGCTGCTGTTAACACCTTGATATCGCCTTTTTAATTTAGCCTTGCGGTTTAGGCTCTTAATTTATAACCGGATTTTAGCATTTTTAAGGTGCTCCATGCCAACAGTAAGAAGGCCGTAGTGACGATACACAAGCTGATCCAAGGTGAAATGTCCGCCTGACCAAAAAACCCATACCTAAAGCCATCTATCATGTAGAAAAATGGGTTGAGGTGCGAGACGCTTTGCCAAAACGGTGGCAAAGAATGGATGGAATAAAAAACCCCGGACAAGAAAGACAGAGGCATGATGATAAAGTTTTGAAAAACCGCCATCTGATCAAATCGATCGGCCCAGATACCGGCAATAATGCCAAAAGTACCCAATAAAGCACTGCCCAATAAAGCAAACGCCACTATCATCCAAGGGTGGCTAATCGGCAAATCAACAAAGCACACGGCCACCAAATAAATGCACAAACCCACGACTAAGCCGCGAATAATGGCCGCGCATAAAAATGCACAAAAGAACTGCAGGTGCGTTAAGGGCGTTAATAAAACAAAGATTAAATTACCCATCACTTTGGACTGAATCAAACTCGATGAGCTGTTGGCGAAGGCATTTTGCAAAACCGACATCATGATCAGACCCGGTATCAAAAAAACCGTGTAAGGCACGTCTTGGTAAACCTGCACGCGGCCTTCTAGCACGTGTGAAAAAATCAACAAATACAGCAAAGCGGTAATCACCGGTGCCGCCACTGTTTGAAAACCAACCCGCCAAAATCGCAGCATCTCTTTTTTCAACAAGGTCCATGGGCCACGGTATTTAGGGCTGATCGTCGTCGCGCTCATGAATGCATCCCGCAGTTTGTTTAAGGCCGGCATTATTGTTTACCCACCAATGACAGAAACACGTCTTCGAGGTCGGCTTCATGCAATTGCATATCAGCCACAGCAATATTAGCCGTGCGCAAACTGGATAAAACCAATTCAATTTGCGCCATATCGGTCAAAGCAAACGTGTGCACGCCTTTTTCTTGGCCCCTCAGCATGGGCCGTATCGCTTCCGGCAAGCTGACCTCACCCAAGCTTAAACTCAACTTTTTTCCGGAAAATTTATTCAGCAAATTCGCCGTGCTATCCAATGCCACCAACTCACCTTGCTTCATCATGCCTACGCGGTTGCATAAGGTTTCCGCTTCTTCTAGGTAATGCGTGGTCAGGATGATGGTATGGCCCTGACGATTGAGCTTTTTAATAAACGCCCACATGGTTTGCCGCAATTCAACATCGACACCGGCGGTAGGCTCATCCAAGACGATTACCGGTGGCTTATGCGCCAGCGCTTGAGCTATCAACGCCCGACGCTTCATGCCGCCGGAAAGCTTGCGCATATTGGTATTGGCTTTATCGGCCAGCCCTAAGCCCGCCAATATCTCATCCACCCATGCATCGTTCTCCGGCCCACGACCGAAGTAACCGGCTTGAAAGCGCAGCATTTCACGCACATTGAAAAAGGGATCAAAAACCAGCTCTTGTGGGACTATGCCCAATAATTGCCGAGCTTGTCGGTACTGCTCAACCACATCAAAACCCAGCACCGAGATGTCGCCCGAACTGGGTTTAATGAGACCGGCCAAGATGTTGATTAAGGTTGATTTGCCCGCGCCATTTGGGCCAAGCAGGGCAAAAAACTCACCTTGCTCTATGCTCAAATCGATGCCTTTTAAGGCATGCAAAGCGCCAAAATGCTTATGAATGCGATTGATTTGTATGGCGGTAGTCATATTACGCGGACAGCTTAAGCCTTAATAAATAAGGGCTTGCTTTTATACAAGCCCTTGAGAAATGGGTAAGCGAAAACAGCAAGTTGTTTTGAGCGCAAGTTAAAGCTAGCTAACTGGCACAAAATCGGTCAAGCCATACAGCGACACCAGTCGGCTTAAATTCACTGGCAAATTAGCAAAGCGCACACGAGAAGAAGATGCAGCAGCACGGCGTTGCCATTCCATCATGAGACTGAGCGCGGCGGTATCGACTTTATTGACGGCAGAAAAATCCACTAAAAATTCATCGCCCATGGTCAAGGCTCGACTTTGTTGCAGGATAAAATTGGCATTATCCATCAGCACGTCACCGGCAATACGCCAGGTGTTGCCATGTTGCTCAATTTTACTGGGTGCTTTGATTGCCATGCCGCTCAAGCTTAACGCTTCACCTCGGCAGCAGCGTTTTTATCGGCTAACTTTTTATTCAGGCTGTCTAATCCATTTTGGCGAATTTCGCTGCTAAATTGACTGCGGTAATTGGTCACCAAGCTGACGCTTTCGATAGTGATGTCATAGACTTTCCAACCAGTCGCCCCTTTGACCAAGCTGTAATCGACAGCAATCGGTTGGCCACCTTTTTGGATAATTTGCGTTTTTACCGTGACGTTTTTTTCGCTGGCGTCGGTTTGCATAGGGCGGTACTCAATAACCTGATCGCGGTATTTTCCCAATGCAGTGGCGTAAGTGCGCAACAACAGACTGCGGAATTCTTTCTGAAACAAAGCTTGCTGTTCCGGGCTGGCTGACTTCCAATTTTTGCCCAGCACCATGCGGCAAACCCGATCAAAGTCAAAGTTTGGTAAGATTTTTTCTTCCACCACGGCAAACAATTTTTGTTGGTTACCGGCTTGTATGTCTTTGTCATTTTTGACTATGGTCAAGACGTCGTCGGCGGTTTGTTTAACCAATGCATCCGGCGCCATGTCTATGTTGGCCATGGCGACATTGGCAAACAGCGCCAAGACCGCTAGGCATAAGATTTTTACTATGGCTTTCATTGCTATCCTTATTTAAGACTATCCAGCTCGACCCCAACAGGCGGCGCCGCTTTGACGTCCGCTTTTGCTTCGGTTTCAGAGGCCTTGTTAAACAAAAATTGACTGATCATTTTCTCTAGCACAATGGCATCTTGAGTTTTGTCTATTTTATCACCATTTTTCAACACCACTTCATCGCCACCGGCTTCCAAACCAATGTACTGCTCACCCAACAAACCGGCGGTATAAATATTGGCAAAGGTGTCTACGGGAAACGCATAACGCTCGTCTATATTGAGTGTCACGATGGCCTCATACGTTTCACTGTTAAAGACAATATTATCGACACGGCCAACCACGACACCCGCACTCTTGATGGGCGCATGCGGCTTAAGACTACCAACATTATCAAATGCAGCGGTGACGGTGTAGGTGGGGCCTATCTTACTGGACGTTAAATTGCCCACTTTCATCGCCAAGCCAAATAGCGCGGCCACACCAATTGCCACAAAAATGCCTACCCATAAATCCAGCGTTGTTCTATCCACTTATATACTCCCTTAAATCACTGTCTCAGCGCTTATACGACCAACATAAAAGACGTTAAAATAAAATCCAGACCCAATACCGTTAAGGACGATATCACCACCGTACGGGTGGTGGCTCGGCTCACTCCCTCGGCTGTAGGTGGCGCATCAAACCCTTCAAACAAAGCGATCATGGTGCACACCACACCGAATACCAGGCTTTTAATGACGCCATTGACGATGTCGGCACTAAAATCCACGTTGGCCTGCATTTGCGACCAAAATGCCCCGTCGTCCACACCTATCAAAGGCACGGCCACCAAGTAGCCGCCCAATATGCCGACCATGGAAAAAATAGACGCGAGTATGGGCATGGAAATCACCCCGGCCCAAAAACGGGGCGCCACCACACGTGCAATTGGGTTAACGGCCATCATCTCCATGGCAGACAATTGCTCGGTGGTTTTCATCAAACCTATTTCCGCAGTAATGGCCGTGCCGGCGCGACCGGCAAACAATAATGCCGTGACCACAGGGCCCAATTCGCGCACCAATGCCAAGGCCACTAGCACGCCTATGGCTTCCGATGAACCGTATTTTTGCAAGGTGTTGTAGCCTTGCAAGGCCAGCACCATGCCGACAAAAAAAGCCGACACGATAATAATCAGTAGCGACATGACGCCGGTGAAATAGATTTCACGCAAGGTTAAATGAAAGCGCTTAAAA
This sequence comes from uncultured Pseudomonadota bacterium, assembly GCA_903951385.1. GTDB lineage: Bacteria > Pseudomonadota > Gammaproteobacteria > Burkholderiales > Methylophilaceae > Methylotenera > Methylotenera hypolimnetica. The sequence continues at coordinate 16,131 of CAJBBQ010000031.1, read as the reverse complement.
CTCTCGCCGGAATAGACAATGGCCAAGAAAAATAATCTGGCTCCCGCGCCCAAGCGCCAAGTGCGCTCTATCATGCGGTGGCCCATGCCACGCAGGTGGTGAAGCATACTAAGCATAAGCTTGGATTTCATCATGGTGTCTAGTCTTAACCTTTTTGGCCCGAGCTTGCTTGCAATAGTTCAGAACGGTAATCGCCTGCAGGGTAGTGAAATGGCACGGGGCCGTCTTTATCCCCATGGACAAACTGATGCACAAATGGCAGCTTGGATTGCATTAAATCCTCCGGCGTGCCTTCTGCTGCGACTTCGCCATTGGCCACAAAATACACGTAATCGGCTATCAAAAAGGTCTCTTTTACATCGTGCGAGACGATAATTGAGGTGGCGCCTAAAGCGTCATTTAAACTGCGGATAAGCGCGCATATCACGCCCATGGAAATCGGATCCAATCCAGCAAAAGGCTCATCGTACATAATGATGGCTGGGTCCAAGGCGATGGCCCGAGCAAGCGCCACGCGCCTTGCCATGCCGCCGGATAATTCAGTTGGCATGAACTGATGGGCGCCACGCAAGCCCACGGCATTTAATTTCATTAATACCAAATCCCTAATCATGGCTTCAGGCAAATCGGTCAACTCGCGCATGGGGAAAGCCACGTTGTCAAACACCGATAAATCCGTGAACAGGGCGCCGTGCTGAAACAGCATGCCCATTTTTCGACGCAGGGTATAGATGCCTTCGCGATCTTGCTTGTGCACAACGTCGCCATCTACCCGCACCTCGCCATGGCTGGGCTTAATTTGCCCGCCAATTAAACGCAATAGGGTGGTTTTACCACTGCCGCTGCCGCCCATGATGGCGACCACCTTGCCACGTGGAAAGACCATGTTGATGCCTTTATGCAGCAAACGTCCTTTATAGCCAAAGGAAAGGTTATCAATTTCTACTATGTTAGAGGTCATGAATTACGCGGTGGGTTGATGGGCTTTTTATTAAGTCCCTATTCTAAAACAATTTAGCATCTAAGCAAGACGTTTCATAGTCAAAAGCGACATCAGCCGGCATAAAAAAGCCCAACTTAATGGGCTATTTTTTCCTGTAAGTGAGCTTGTTTAAACCATGCTAAAAAGCCAAGCACACTACGTATGGGCTAGCGTCATCGGGGGCTGCCACGCCGGTGCTGGGTGTGGCCTTCACCACGATACGCATGGAGCCGGTATCCCCGACGCCATCGTCCATGGTGCTGTCCAATTGTTTGGCGTACTTACCCAATACGCCTTCCGAGCAAATCGCATAAGCCCCAGACAAGCCGGCCGGTTCCGTGCTGGAGATGGGCGTCACGGCCACCAGGGTGGCCACGCTTTGTATGCCTATCCTGCCGCCGTCAGCATTCACTGGAAAATAATTCTCCGCGGCCACATCGGTGGGGCCTGCGGCCAAACCGGCTAAACGGACGTGCTGCCAAAACAACACCGACTCCTCTGTGGCCGTGCTGGACCCATACAGACCCTGTATGACGGCATCGCCAGGCGTGCCACCGGTGGTCGCATTGGCGGCACCGGTCAAGTGAGTGCTGGCCGCCCTGTCGTCCCCAGGCAAGGCTTTAAACTTATCCTGATACCCATACAGGTAGACTTGTATGTTCTTAAAATCGGTCGCCATGCTCTTCACCTTAGCGCTGTTAATCAACTCCTGACCCTTTAACACGCCCCCAAGCAGCAATCCTATGATAACCAAAACGATGGCCAATTCAATCAAGGTAAAACCCAACTGTTGTTTTTTCATGTCGTTCTCCAAAATAATTTGTGATCTAACGATGAACATCAAACGTACTGGCGCTTACTGGCTTAATTTAAGCTAAGCCTAGGAATACATGCATAAAACGGCACTTAAGAAAAAGGCAGAAGGCGGACAAATATGATACCTTAATAATACCTATATCGGTTTTTTATTCCGCCGCTAAGGCACTGCAGCAGACAAAAAATAGGCATAAAAAAAGGCAGCCAAGGCTGCCTTTTTTACTGTTTAACTTTTTTTACTGTTTAAAAAGGTTGAATTAACGCAGGCCTTGGATGTAATCCGCCACCGCAGCCATTTCTGCATCCGACATTTTGCTTGATATCGCCATCATCATGGGCGCATTAGCACGCTCGCCAGTGCGGAAGGTACGCAACTGCGCTAAGGTGTAATCCGCATGCTGGCCAGACAAACGTGGGAATTGCTTAGGCAGACCCGCCCCATTTGCGCCATGGCATCCGGCGCACGCTGGCACATGGTTAGCCGCAATGCCACCGCGGTAAATCTTTTCGCCTAGAGAGCCAACGCCATTGGATTGGGCTTTACCCAATACTATATTTTGACTGGCAAAATATTTGGCCACCCCTTTCATGTCTTCATCACTTAACATGGCTGCCATACCCGACATCACCGCGTTGGCGCGTTTACCGGATTTAAATTCGGTCAATTGTTTGACCAAGTACTCAGGGTGTTGGCCGGCTAATTTTGGATTGAGCGTAATCACACTGTTGCCGTCCGCTCCATGACAAGCAGCGCAAACCGTGCTGGTTATTTGTGCCACGGCATTTTTTTCCACTGGCGCTGCGGCTGCGACCGCCTTATCCGCTGCGACCGCGCTGTTAACCAAGCCCAACATCGTTACCAAGGCCGTCATTGTTACAGCGCTTAACTTCATTGCACGACAAAATTGCATTTCCACTCCCAATTATCAAATTAAGCAAGGCAAACTGCCTTAAGGCCTTACTAGTAATCTAAATTATTCAACCAATTAACGTGGTATTTTAGCGAAAAAGACCTATTCGTGATAGCATTTTTCGCTGTTGTTAAATTATGTTTTTTGCTTAAGGCAATATACAGCGCTTAATCAAAAGCGATTAAGCAAACTAGAATCGGACCACCATGCCTTTGTTTCAAAATGCTGCTTTTTATATTTCAGCACACCACTTACGCGACCTACCTATTGCCAGCGGCATAGAGGTGGCTTTTGCCGGTCGCTCTAATGCCGGCAAATCCAGCGCGCTCAATACCCTAGCTAACCACAACCGATTGGCTTTCGTCAGCAAACAACCTGGCCGCACGCAGCTGATTAATTTTTTCACGCTGGGTAACGATAGGCATTTAGTCGATTTGCCCGGTTACGGGTATGCCAAGGTGCCTGAATCCATGCGCGCGCATTGGCAAAACGTCTTGGCGCGATACTTAAGCGAGCGATCTAGCTTAGCTGGCTTGGTGTTGGTAATGGATAGTCGCCACCCACTGACTCCTCTAGACCGGCAGATGTTAGATTGGTTTTGCCCCAGCGGCAAACCGGTGCACGTCTTACTGACTAAGTCGGACAAATTGTCTCGAGGCGAAGCCAGCCTGACGCTAAACCGAGTGCGCAAAGAGTTGATTGAAACTTGGGGCAATCATTATCACAGCGTCTGCACCATACAACTTTTTTCCAGCCTCAAAAAACAAGGCGTGGAAGAAGCCGAAAAAGTAATCGGTGCTTGGCTGTTTGGCGAGGAACCGGAAGATTTGGTCCGCAAAACGTTTGCCTTGGACACCGGCGAAAAAGCCCAGTAATCAATCAAACTGCTAGGTGGCCTTACTTTTTAGTAAACACCATGTCCCAAACACCGTGGCCAAGTTTAATGCCGCGGTTTTCAAATTTAGTCAGTGGACGATAGCTGGGTTTTTCAGCATACTCGACTGCGCTATTTTGCAATTGCGTTTCCACTTTCAACACATCCATTACCCATATTGCGTATTCTTCCCAATCGGTGGCGACATGCAAATAAGCACCCTCACGCAGTTTGCTGCAGAGCAGTTTAACGAAGGCTGCTTGTATTAAACGGCGTTTGTGGTGACGCTTTTTATGCCAAGGATCGGGAAAGAAAATATGGATGCCATCCAGACTTGCATCGGCCAACATGGTATGCAGCACTTCCACCACATCATGCTGAATAATCCGTATGTTAGTGAGCGCCAACTCATCTATTAACTTAAGCAGAGCACCAACGCCTGGCGTGTGCACCTCAACAGCTAGGAAATCGCAATCGGGCAAAGTTTGGGCGATTTTTGCTGTGGTTTCGCCCATACCGAAACCGATTTCCAGTATTTTCTTGCTCTCTTGACGCTGGAATTTTTCATTCAAATTAATCATGCCTGGCGCGTAGTCTATGGCAAATTTAGGTCGCCCAAGTTCCAAGGCTTGGGCTTGTGCTTTGGTGACGCGGCCTTGTCTTAAAACAAAACTGCGTATCGGTCGCATTTTTAAATCTGGCGCACTATCGGCGGCGGGGTGAGGTAATTTAGTCATAGCCGGCATTATAACAATTTGATTGATGCAGGCCTTATAAAGTGTGCGATTTATCGCCCTGACTAAATCCAATGAGGTCTGTATCCAGGTTTTTAGTGAAGGCCATGACTTTAAAGATATCGCCCATTTCAGCAGGCGATAGTAATTTCTGAGCCGCCGCGGCAAGCGGGGCATAGCGACGCATGTCGTCAGGCGACACCTGTTCCATGAGCTTGAGCATGCCGGCATTCATCAAAAATTGGGCTTGGCTGCAAAAGCCGGCCAAACTTAAGCCATGATTGACCCCAGCATAGGCAACACTAGTAAAATCGACATGGGCAGTGATGTCTTGCAAACCGATGTTCACTAATGGATCAGGGTGCGCATGATGCTGATAATGGCACATCAATGTGCCTTGATTGCGTTGCGGGTGGTAATACTCGCGCGCCGAGAAGCCATAATCAATCAAGATAATCGCGCCTCGCTGCAAGCTTAGCGCCAAACTGCTGACCAAGGCGGTGGCTGCTGGGCTAAATTCGGTCAGGTAGCCCATCGGTAAATTCTGTTGCTCCGCCAAGCTAAGCAAATGCGATTCTGCTATCGCTTTATCCTGCCAAACAAACCCATCCTGCCACGCCACCCCACGTTCAAGCAAACCCTGTTCGGTCGCATGGACCAAGTGCACCGGCACCGCATCCAACACTTCGTTAGCCAAGATTACGCCCTCGAATACTGCTGGCAAAGCATGCAGCCATTGCACGCGCTGCAATAAGGCAACGGGCAAGCTGGCCTGCAAGGTTTCCAACTGCACTTGCCGTAAGTGGTCACTTACTTCCAATATAAAATACTGCTGCGGCAAGCAGTCTAGATCCGCCAAGGCCAATAAGAGGTCGGCCGCCAACTTACCGGTGCCGGCGCCCAACTCCAATACGTCGCCACGCATCGCTTGAAAAATTTGCGCCACTTGCTGGGCCATGGTGCGCCCAAATAAGCTGGTCATTTCTGGGGCAGTGACAAAATCGCCACCGTCTTTTTGCATTTGGCTGAACTTTTGCCGGCCGGCAGAGTAATAGCCTAGGCCGGGAGCATACAGCGCTAACTGCATGAAGCTTGAAAAATCCAAGCACCCCCCCGCTAACGCGATGCGTTCCTGGATGAGCAAGCTCAGTTGCTCGCTGTGTTTTTGGGCGGTGGCCGATGGCTCGGATAAAGTAGTCATAGACTTGGATTATAATAGCTAACAATCAAGATGGGATTAAAGCGTGGAAACTGATCTGACAAATAAAGTGGTACTGATTACCGGCGGCGCCAAGCGCGTCGGCGCAGCTATTTCACGGCTGTTGCATGCCTCAGGCGCTAACTTGATGATCCACTACAAGAGCTCTCTCAATGAAGCGCGTGCATTGCAGGCCGAGCTCAATCTGCAGCGCGCCAATTCGGTAGCGATAGTGCAAGGGGATTTGTTAAACATCCCCAGCTTACCCAGTTTGGTTCACGAAACAGTTAATCATTTTGGTCGCTTGGACGCACTGATTAATAACGCCTCAACCTATTACGCCAGCGAAATAGGCGACATAGATGAAGCAAAATGGCTAGACCTCATGGGCAGCAACTTGAAAGCGCCTTTGTTCTTATCGCAAGCCGCCGCGGCGGAATTACGCAAAAACCACGGCTGCATCGTCAACATCACCGATATGCACGTCGAACGCCCAAAAAAAGGTTACATCGTTTACAGCGTGGCCAAGGCCGGCTTGGTTACCTTAACCAAATCTTTGGCCCACGAATTAAGCCCCGAAGTGCGAGTCAACGCGGTCGCACCTGGGCCGGTGCAATGGCCAGAAAACAACCCGCAATTCGATGAAGTTTACCGCCAGCGCGTGATTAACCAAACCTTACTAAAACGCGTAGGCGAAGCAGAAGACGTCGCCAAAGCCGTTAAATTTTTGATTGCCGACGCGCCGTTTATTACCGGCCACGTGCTGGCTGTCGACGGTGGCCGTTCTTTAAATCTATAGCCCTACGCATTCTTAAGCCCTCTCCTTTCACCCCTTAGCCTAAAACCATGATTAAACACCTGCCTGCCGAGTACTCGAACAATTTTATTAAGCTACGCAATAGCTTAATCAGCGCTACCGGCAAAGCCATAGGCGATTACAACATGATAGAAGACGGCGACACGGTGCTGGTGTGCATGAGTGGCGGCAAGGACTCGCATGCCATGTTAATGATATTGCTGGCATTGCAAGAGCGCGCGCCCATAGATTTCAAACTCATCGCCATGAACTTGGATCAAAAGCAACCAGGCTTTCCGGCCGATGTGTTGCCTGCCTATTTTGAAAAATTGGGCGTGGATTACCGCATTGTAAATGCCGACACCTACTCCATCGTTAAAGAGAAAATACCCGAGGGCAAAACCACCTGCTCTTTGTGTTCACGGCTACGACGAGGCGTCATTTACACCACCGCAAAAGAATTGGGCGCCAATAAAATTGCCCTGGGGCACCACCGTGATGACATCGTGGAAACCTTATTTCTTAACCTATTTTTTGGCGCGAAAATGAAAGCCATGCCACCCAAACTCGCCACCAACGACAAACAAAATGTTGTGATACGCCCCTTGGCCTATTGCAGTGAAAAAGACATTGCCAGCTACGCTAGGCAAATGGCTTTTCCCATCATCCCTTGCGATTTATGCGGCAGCCAGGAAAACCTCCAAAGGCAAAAAGTAAAAGACATGCTACAGGGCTGGGAGCGCGAGCAGCCAGGTCGTATCAATAATATCTTCCGCGCCATAGGCAATGTCGAGCCCTCGCATTTAGCCGACTTTAATTTATACGACTTTAAAACCCTAAGCCAGGCAAAAGTGGACGACGACGATCCATTGTTTGGTGACATCGCCCAAGCCGACAATGCCCTAAATATAGCCAACAGCAGTGACACACGCATCGAGTTTGTGCGTAAATAAATTATTGGCTTATCCCCATTTACCTTGTTATCATCTAGCTAATTCCCTTAAACGTAGCCCCTTCCCTAGGCATTCATGTCCAAACTGTTAATTGTTGAATCTCCCTCTAAAGCCAAAACCCTGAAAAAATACCTAGGTGGCGACTTTGAGGTGTTGGCCTCGTATGGGCACGTCCGTGACCTCATTCCAAAAAATGGCGCGGTCGATACCAACAACGATTTCGCCATGAAATACGACATCATAGAGCGCAATAGCAAGCACGTAGACGCCATTGCCAAAGCGGTGAAAAATGCCGATAGCATCTACCTCGCAACCGATCCGGATCGTGAAGGCGAAGCCATTTCATGGCATATTGCGGAAATTTTAAAAGGCAAAAATTTACTGAAAAATAAAATCATGAAACGCGTGGTGTTTCATGAAATTACCAAAAATGCCGTGGAACATGCCATCGCCGAGCCACGCGACATCTCCATGGACATGGTCAATGCGCAACAAGCGCGTCGTGCATTGGACTACTTGGTGGGTTTTAATTTATCACCCTTACTTTGGAAGAAAATCCGCCGCGGCCTTTCTGCTGGCCGCGTGCAAAGCCCGGCTTTACGCTTAATTGTTGAGCGCGAATTGGAGATTGAAGCCTTTAAATCCCAAGAGTATTGGTCTGTTCATTTGGATGCACTAAAACACAGCCACGGCTTCAGCGCTAAATTAATCCAATTAAACAATCAAAAAATAGAGCAATTTTCGCTGATTAATCACGATCAACAAGCCGACGTGGTGGGCAAACTGTTGCTAGCCAGCGCAGGTAAAACCACCGTTTCACGCGTGGAAAAGAAACAGCGCAGTCGCAGCCCGGCCGCGCCATTTACCACCTCGACCTTGCAACAAGAGGCGGTGCGTAAATTAAGCTTTACCACCTCGCGCGCCATGCGTATCGCGCAGCAACTGTATGAAGGCGTAGACGTCGGCAGCGGAACCGTTGGTTTGATTACCTACATGCGTACCGACTCCTTCAATATGGCGGCTGAAGCCATCATGCAAATTCGCGATTACGTGAAAAAGCATTTTGAGCCTGACTACCTACCAAAGACCGCCGTTGCCTACAAAACAAAATCCAAAAGCGCACAAGAAGCCCACGAGGCCATACGCCCTACCGACATCAATCGCACGCCGGCTAAGCTTAGGCAATACCTAAACGACGAGCAATTTAAACTCTACGAAATGATATGGAAACGCGCCGTCGCTTGCCAAATGGCGGCAGCAAAATTTGATGCCGTGAGCGTGGACTTAAGCGTAGGCAGCGACGCCAATCTATTTAGGGCATCCGGACAAACCTTGGTGTTCCCAGGCTTCATTGCCGTTTACATGGAAGGCACGGACGACGAGGAAGAAGAAGGCGAAAGCAAATTACCGCACCTGGAAACCGGCGAAGTGTTGACGGTAGAAAAAATTTACGGTGATCAGCACTTTACCGAACCGCCGCCGCGCTACGGCGAGGCCAGCTTGGTTAAAATACTAGAAGAATACGGCATAGGCCGTCCGTCTACTTACGCCAGCATCATCAGCACCTTGCAAGACCGCGAATACGTGTTGCTGGACAAAAAACGCTTCACCCCTACCGACGTCGGCCGGGTAGTGAACAAGTTTTTAACCGAGCACTTCACCAAATACGTCGATTACGACTTCACCGCCAACCTGGAAAATGCCCTGGACAGCGTGGCCGAAGGTCAACGTGAGTGGATTCCATTGATGGATGAATTTTGGCAAGGCTTTAACCAACAATTGCTTAGCAAGGCCGATGTCGACAGACCAGGTAACGAACTCATAGACGAAGCTTGCCCTAAATGCGGCAAACCCTTGCAAAAACAACTAAGCCGTTACGGTACCTTTATCGGCTGCACCGGTTACAACGACGAGCCAAAATGCGACTACAAACGCAGTTTAAACGGCGCCGCCCAAGGTGCCGGCGAACCGGTGCTAATAGGCTTGGATCCAGCCACGGGTAAAGAAATGTTGCTGATGAATGGCCCGTATGGTCCTTATTTGCAGCTAGGTTTAGCGGTAGAAGGGGACAAGAAAAAACCCAAACGCGTCAGCGTGCCCAAGGAAATTTCTTTGGCCGACATGACGGCAGAAACGGCCAGCATGGTGCTGTCCTTACCCAGGGATTTAGGTCTGCATCCCGACACCCATAAAAAAATCGTGGCCAATATCGGTCGTTTTGGCCCTTACATCAATCACGATGCTAAGTTTAAGTCCATCCCAAAAACCGACAGCGTGTTTACCATTGATTTAAACGCGGCCGTGGCCCTATTAGCCGCCGCTCACAGCGGTCCAGCACCGCTATGTTCGCTGGGCAATCACCCCAGCGAAGACGGTCAAATTGAGATCTTTGCTGGTCGTTATGGTCCGTATGTGCAACACGGCAAGCTACGCGCTACCCTACCAAAAAGCATAGAGCCGGAATCGCTGACCCTGGAAGAAGCCTTGGAATTACTTATAGCCAAGGCCGCAAAAGGTGAGCCGGCGAAAAAACCAGCTGCTAGGAAAGCGCCCGCTAAGAAAGCCGTTGCTAAGAAAGCCGTTGCCAAAAAAGCGGCGGTAAAAAAAGTCAGTAGCACTAAGCCTGCGGCTAAAAAAACCCCAGCCAAAGCAGCCACTAGCAAGAAAGCCAGCGTAAAAAAAACCGCTAGCAAGTAATTGGCAGGCATAAAAAAAGCGGCTTATTAGCCGCTTTTTTTGCATCCAGTTTAGTTAGCCGTTGACGCGATTGCCTAATGAGGCCATTTCATTGTGCTCTATCCATTTACGAATGCGATTGGCATCGCCTATACGGGACATTTTCCCCACGGAATTTAACAATACGATAATCATCGGTTGGCCAGAAATTTCCGCCTGCATCACCAAGCAACGGCCTGCCTCATTGATGAAACCGGTCTTGGACAAGCCTATCACCCAATCGCCACGCCTAACCAAGGAATTGGTGTTGACAAAATTGTTGGCGCCACCGTGTAAGGTAATCTCTTGTGAAGCGGCTGTGCTCACTTGGCGTATCTCAGGGTAGTGGTAAGCCGCGTTGACCATCTTAGCCAAATCTTCTGCAGTCGACACATTGGCACTGTCCAAACCGGTGGCATCGTAAAAATGCGTAGCGTTCATGCCCAATAAAGCCGCTTTGCGATTCATCGCGCCTAAAAATGCATTCATGCCGCCCGGGTAATTCCGGCCCAATGCAGAAGCCGCACGGTTTTCAGACGACATCAAAGCCAGCTGTAATAATTCTGCGCGCGTCAGTTCCGTGCCTACCGACAACCTAGAGTGCGTGCCTTTAAGGTAATCCACATCTTGATTGCTGATGGCCAATACTTCGTCCATAGGCAAATGTGCATCCAACATGACCATGGCGGTCATTAATTTGGTGACGGAAGCGATAGGGGTGGGTTGATTGGTGTTTTTTTCAAACAGCTTTTCGCCGGTTAACTGGTTAATCACCAGCACTTTGGATGACGCTAATTGCAGTGGGCCGCTGCCATCATAGGCTTTAGCATAGACGTTTTTATGTTTACGGCTGGCCAATCTGTGGTGACGGCTTTTAGATGATACTTTATGTTTTTTACTGATATGGGCTTTGTGTTTGTGCGACTTTTTACCTTCCGCATACACTGACATAGGCGCAAAACTAAGCATGATCGCTATGTAGAAAAGTATAAATTTACGCATATAAAAGCCCATTTGTTTGTTGTCCATCATGCAGTTACAGACGAATACTATATAAAAACTTTAGCTTTGTCATCAATATATTTTACTATTTAGCCATTTAAATTCTAAAAATTTAAATGCGAATAATTGGATTAAGGCTAAAATAATCTTTCACTTTAAATTCAGCCACACTAAAGCCCATGCAAACCCCTGATTCTTTGTTTTACAGCGCCGAACATTTATGGACCAAAGCCACTGCAGACGGCTTTTGGGAAGCCGGTATCACCGATTACGCGCAGGATTTGCTAGGTGACATTGTTTTCATTCAAGCCCCGGCAGTGGGCAGTAAACTAACCGCCCATGAGGCTTGCGGCTTAGTGGAATCGGTCAAGACTGGCTCGGATTTGCATGCTTTGCTAGACGGCACGGTAACGGAGATCAACCAGGCCTTGATCAACAGCCCAGAATTAATTAACGACAAACCTTACCAGGCCTGGATATTTAAATACCAATTGGCTGAGGGTCAGGACACAAGTAACTTAATGAATGCGGCGGCTTACCAAGCGCTAATAGCCAGCCTATAAGAAACGCGCCCTAGGCGCGCGCATCGGTGGATTTGATGTCGTAGCCACGGTCGCGGTAAAAGCGAAATTTCAAACGCGCGGCGGACTTATCCTCGTCACTCGAGCCAACCAATTCCACCAAATAACGAAATCGACTGAAAAAGGGCGGATGCTGGTCATGCAAATTAATCAGCACGTCGTCTTTGCTTAGGCCTTCAGGCTCATGGCTAACCGTAATGGGTGAATGCGGCATGAGCGCGGCGTGATCGCTGCTGGCTAAAAAGCTAGTGGCAGAGTGCTGCCAAAGCGCGGCTTGCACGGCCTCGTTCATCGCCACCCCCGGGGTAAACACCATTAGTTCGCGGCCTTTTGCCAGTGCTTTTTCACACAGCTCACTGGTTTTAGCCAGCTTATCGTCCACGTTAAAAAAGAATTCCACCCGGGTCATGGTTTACACCTTAAGCTGGTTTGCCCTTTGCACTAAAAATTCAGTCAGCAAAGGCACAGGGCGGCCCGTGCCGCCTTTTTCTTTGCCGGATTTCCATGCTGTACCGGCCACATCCAGATGCGCCCAATCGTATTTTTTTGCAAATCGCGCTAAGAAGCAGGCAGCCGTGATGCTGCCGGCTGCACGGCCGCCTATGTTGGCCATGTCGGCAAAATTGCTGTCCAATAAAGACTGGTAATCCTCCCACATCGGCATGTGCCAAGCCCTATCTAGCGCCACCTCACCGGCTTGCAAAAGCTCCGCTGCCAAGGCATCGTTATTACTAAATAAACCGCTGGCATGGTGACCTAAGGCGATGACACAGGCACCGGTTAGGGTGGCCACATCGATTACAGCGCTGGGTTCAAAACGCTCAACGTAGGTCAGGGCGTCGCACAAAATTAAACGCCCTTCTGCGTCGGTGTTTAACACCTCTATGGTCAAGCCTGACATGCTGGTTAATACGTCGCCCGGTCTAGTTGCACGGCCATCTGGCATGTTCTCGCAAGTAGGAATCACGCCTATGACGTTTAACGGCAAATTCATCGCTGCGATAGCTTTAAAGGTGCCCAACACGCTGGCCGCACCGCACATATCGTATTTCATTTCATCCATTTCGCTACCGGGTTTTAATGAAATACCGCCGGTATCAAAGGTGATGCCCTTGCCCACCAACACCACCGGTTTTTGCTCTTTTTTGCCCTTTAGGTGTTGCATGATAATGAATTTTGGTGGCTCTTCACTGCCTTGTGCCACGCCCAAAAATGAGCCCATACCCAGTTTTTTTAAGGCATCGCGCTCCAGCACCTCGACGTTGAATTGGTGGGTTTTGCCTAAGGCCAAGGCTTGCTCAGCCAAATAACTTGGGGTGCAGACATTGGGTGGTAAATTACCAAGGTCCTTGGCTAAACTCACCCCGGCAGCCAAAGCCTGGCCATCGGCCAAGCCGGTTTCAGCGGCAGACACCTCGCTCACGGCCACGTTTATGGTCAGCTTAGCGATGCCTTTTTTCGGGCTGGCTTGCTCTTCTTTTCTTTTGATGGCGGCAAATTTATAGCTGGCATCCAAGGCCGCTTCGCTTAAATACGCCACTTTACGTTGGGCGCTTAAGGCCTTAACGGGCAATTGTGCCAAGCAGGTGGTGGCATCCAAGGCCCCACTTTTTTCCAAGGCCTTGATGGACGCCCTCACCGCTTTAGCGTATTGCTTTTCGGCAAAATCCGCTTCTTTACCCAAGCCCACCAACAGCAAGCGACTGCTAGTCAAGCCAGGCACGTGGTGCAACATCAAGGTCGCCTCCAATTTGCCATCCATGTCACCGTCTGCAAGCAACTTGCTAATCATGCCCTTGCTCGCACGGTCTATTTCTTGTGCCGCCTCAGACAGCACTTTTGCTTCGTAGACACCCACGACCAGACAATCACTCTGTGTTGCTGCCGCATTAACGTTTTTTATGCTAAATTCCATGTTGCCAACCTTATTAAAATGTTTAGTGAATTATCGCGGTTTTTAGACGCAATTCCTAGTTGAAAATAGACCGCCCAAGCAATTCATCATAACGACCACTCACTCATGCTCTTTAAGCGCTCACTTATTAAAGAATTAATCGCCACCGCCAGCAGCGCTTTGCTGGTTTTGCTCGGCGTGGTGATAGCGCAACGCGCCGGGTACCTTATCCAATTGGCCGCCAAAGGCATACTGCCCAACGATGCCATCAGCACCGTGCTGGGCTTTAACCTTATCCGCTTTCTACCCATGCTGCTGTCTTTAAGTTTGTTTTTAGCCGTCTTGCTCACCTTGACGCGCTGGTACAGAGACTCGGAAATGGTCATTTGGTTTAGTTCGGGTTTAAGCATTAAACAATGGGTGCGACCGATACTGGCATTTAGCCTACCCTTCGTTTTCATCATTGCCTTACTGAGCTTATTTGTTACCCCATGGGCCATTAACAAAGTCGAGCAGTACCGTTCACAATTAAAAAGTCGTGACGAATTGAGCAGCATCAGCCCCGGTGTGTTTAAGGAATCCAGTCACGCCGATCGGGTATTTTTTGCCGAAAGCTTTGATGATCTGGGTAAGGTAGTAAAAAATGTTTTTGTGCAAACCAAGCAAGACGACAAGATCAGCCTCATCGTTGCGACACAGGGCCATCGTTTCATCGAAAAAAATGGTGATAATTATTTAATCATGCAAAACGGTCGGCGTTATTACGGCAAACCAGGTAGCGCTGAATTTTCCACCACCGAATTTGAACAATACGCCATACGCGTGGATGCCGAACTGGTGCAAGTGGCCGAACCCACCGTCCCTTCGCTACCCAGTTTAGAGCTAATCAACACCGACAAACCGGCGCATACAGCTGAATTGCAATGGCGCTTGGCCATGCCTATTTCAGCCTTGATACTGGCTTTATTGGCCATCCCCTTAAGCGCTATTGACCCACGTGCCGGTCGCTCGGCCAACTTCGCGCTGGCCTTAATCGTTTACATCCTCTACAACAATATGCTGAGCATCCTGCAAGCTTGGGTCAGCCAAGGAAAGATCAATCCCCTCGTCGGCTTGTGGCCCGTGCACGGGCTATTTTTATGCCTGGCAATCTACATGCTGTACCGGCGTAACCAACAACTAGCCATTTTGCCCAGCCTTAAATTCGGCAAAGCCATGACCCAATAAAGCATGCCGATATTTCATAAATACCTCTACAAAGAAATCACTAAGCATGTGCTACTGGTCATGCTGGCTTTGATGGCGATGTTTGCATTTTTTGATTTAATTCAAGAGCTGGACAGTTTAGGCAAAGGCCATTATGGTCTGGCGAACATCCTGCTGTTTGTGCTGTTAAGCGTGCCCGGCCACGTCTACGACGTGGTGCCGGTGGCGGTATTGGTGGGCTGCATGATGAGTTTGAGTCAGCTCGCACGCCACTCGGAATTACTGGTGTTGCGCGTCAGCGGCTTATCGGTGTTTAAGCTAGGCCTGATACTGGTGCACATAGGCCTGCTGTTCACCTTGCTGACTTTTTCAGTGGGCGAATTGCTCACCCCCATCAGCGAAAAAATGGCGCAACGCCTGCGTATTCAAGCCAGCCACGCGCTGGTTGCGCAAGAATTTAGATCGGGTCTGTGGGTAAAAGACGACCGCCAATTTATCAACGTCGAAGAAGTGATGGCCGACACCACCTTAGCCAACGTGCACATCTACGAATTTGATCAACAGGCCAGATTAATCAGGATACGCGACGCTAAATCGGCCGATTACCAACAAGACCATTGGCGCTTAAAAGACGTCACGGAAACACAATTCAAGCAAGACCAGAATACAGTTACACGCTTAACAGAAGCCAAATGGTATTCGATGATACGGCCAGCCTTGCTCAATGTATTATTGGTGATGCCGGAAAAAATGTCGGCATGGAATCTGTCCGCTTACATTGACCATCTAAACAACAATAAACAAAAAACCAACCGTTACCAAGTCGCGCTATGGGCGAAAATGGTTTACCCCTTAGCCTGCCTAGTCATGGTCATCCTAGCCCTGCCTTTTGCTTTGCTGCCACAGCGCACAAGTGGCGTCAGCGCCAAAGCCCTACTCGGCATCATGCTAGGGGTGGCGTATCAAATTTTAAATCGGGTTTTTGCCCATTTAGGCTTACTTAACGACTGGCCGCCGTTATTGAGCGCCCTGCTGCCTACCTTATTGTTCTTGCTGGCTGGGCTGATTATGTTGCAGCTCGTGGCACGAAGGTAATGCGGCTATTGAGCAGTCTGTCGTGCAAAAACAAGCCATCGCGATCGAACAAGGCCCACACAAAGCCTAAGCCAAAGGCGGCCAAACTCAAGCTAGCCAAGGCATACCTGATTAAAGCCTGAGGCCAGTTTAGCAACTTAGTTTGGCCGTCACTCAGTTTTAATTGCCAGGTTTGCATGGCCAAGGTCTGACCGCTTTTACGCCAGCACCAAACGAAATAGAGGCCGACGCCTAGCCATAAAAACAACTGCAAGGCATAGCGCTTAAGCCCATGACCGGCATCGCCGAATAACAAAATAAAGCCCAAGGCCAAGGCAAAACTCAAGGCCAACACCACCAAGCCATCGTAGAGCATGCACGCGGCCAGCCTAAGC